>NZ_JBNAGK010000002.1:306050-509689 GCF_049803835.1 Tropicibacter sp. S64
GCGCGAGAAACTCTCCGGGGGGACGCGCAGGGGTTTCGCCGCGGGTTGCGCGGCGACCGGCGGCGGCTCCTGCGGAGCCGCCGTGGGGGCGCAGCCCCCAGTCGCCTGACGGCGACGCCCCCGGAGTATTTGTGAAAGAGAAGAAACAGGGGACCGGCGCCCCTGCCCGGCCGTCAGGCCTTGCCGCGAACGGTGTCGATCATCAGTTGCACGTTCTCGGGATCGGCGTCCGGCGTGATGCCATGGCCGAGGTTGAAAATGTGCGGACCGCCGGAGAAAGCCTTCACGACGCGCCGGGTTTCGTCGACAAGGTCCTGCCCGCCGGTGACCATGTGACGACTGGCGAGGTTGCCCTGGACGCAGCCGCCGGGCTGGACGTGGTCGGCGGCCCATTCGGGGGTGACCGAATCGTCGATCGCAACGCAGTCCGCCCCGGTGGCGGCGTGGAAGCCGATGTACTTGTCCCCCGCCTGACGCGGGAAGGCGATGACCGGCAAGCCGGGGAAGCGGGACTTGAGTTCGGTGGTGATGATCTGCGCGGGCCGCGTGCAGTACCGGTCGAAGTCGTCGCCTTCCAGCGAGCCGGCCCAGCTGTCGAAGAGCTTGACCACTTCGGCGCCGGCCTTCACCTGTTCGGAGAGGTAGTCGACGGTGGCCTCGGTCAGACGGTCGATGATCGCCTCGAAAAGCGGGCGGTTCTCGGCCTTCAGCGCGTGGGCGGGGCCTTGATCGGGCGTACCGCGACCCGCGATCATGTAGGTGGCCACGGTCCAGGGCGCCCCCGCGAAACCGATGAGGGTGGTCTCATCCGGCAGGGCCTTCGAGAGATTTGCAACCGTCTGGTAGACCGGTGCGAGGGTGTCATGGATCATCTTGCCGCGGCCAAGCTTGTCGAAATCGGCCTGCGACCGGATGGTCGAGAGGCGCGGCCCCTCGCCGGTGACGAACCACAGCTCCGCGCCCAGCGCCTGCGGCAACAGCAGGATGTCAGCGAACAGGATCGCCGCATCGAAGCCGTAGCGGCGGATCGGCTGGAGGGTGACCTCGGTGGCGAGATCCGGGTTGTAGCAGAGCGACAGGAAATCCCCGGCCTCGGCCCGCGTCGCGCGGTATTCCGGCAGGTAACGCCCCGCCTGCCGCATCATCCAGATTGGCGGTGTCGGCAGCGTCTCGCCCGCAAGGGCGCGCAGGATCGTCTTGGTCATCGGGGCCTCCTCGGTCATTACTGGCGGCAATATGTCAATTCCGGCGCCATTGCCACCGGCTTTGCCGCGACATAAGAACAAGTCATGACACAGGATCTTCCCTCCGAACACGCGCCGCTTCGTATCGGCACCCGTGGCTCCCCCCTCGCCCTGGCGCAGGCGCACGAAACGCGGGCGCGGCTGATGGCGGCGCATGATCTGCCGCAGGCGGCGTTCGAAATCGTCGTCATCAAGACGACAGGCGACGACCGCGCCCTGATCGCCGCGGACCGCCCGCTGAAGGAGATCGGCAACAAGGGCCTCTTCACCAAGGAAATCGAGGAGGCGATGCTCGCCGGAGACATCGACATCGCGGTGCATTCGATGAAGGACATGCCGACGGTGCAACCCGACGGGCTGGTTCTGGATTGCTATCTGCCCCGGGAGGACACGCGGGATGCGTTCATCACGTTGTCTGGCGGCGGGTTGCGGGATCTGCCAGAAGGCGCGGTGGTCGGGACATCCTCGCTCCGGCGGCGGGCGCAGCTGCTGGCGCGCAGGCCAGACCTCAAGGTCGTCGAATTCCGGGGAAATGTTCAGACCCGGCTGAAGAAACTCGGGGACGGCGTGGCGCAGGCCACCTTCCTCGCCATGGCCGGGTTGAACCGGATGGCCATGGACGATGTCCCGAAATCGCCCATCGACCCGGACGACATGCTGCCCGCGGTGGCGCAGGGCGCCATCGGGATCGAGCGCCGGTCGGACGATGGCCGCGTGGCTTTGATGCTGGCGGCGATCCATGACGGCGACACCGCGCTTCGGCTGGCGGCGGAGCGGTCCTTCCTCGCGGCGCTGGACGGCTCCTGCGAGACGCCGATTGCCGCCCTGGCGGAGCTGGACGGCGCGATGCTGCGGCTGCGCGGCGAAATCCTGCGCCCGGACGGGTCAGCGGCCTTTGCCGGCGAGATCACGGGACCGGCGACGGACGGCCCGCAGATGGGCCATGAGCTGGCGAACCGGCTGCTGACGCAGGCGGGACCGGGGTTCTTCGACTGGACGTGATTGCCCGGACCGGGCGAAGATTTTGCCGGGATAAAATCTTGTTTTCGGGGGCTTTGCCCCCGGACCCCCAGGTATTTCAGGACCAGAGAAGCCAGGGGGCACCGCGCTGACTCTCAGCCCTTCCTTATCCGCCAGACCATGGTTGCACCCACTTCGCGCTGATCCAGCAGCGTGTGCCCGGCCTCTGCGCAGAAGTGCGGCATGTCGATGATAGCCGCGGGATCGTCCGTCAGCACCCGCAGAACATCGCCGCTCGCCAACGCCTGAAGCCGCTTGCGGGCCTTCAGGACGGGCAGCGGGCACAGCAGACCGATGGCGTCGAGTTCGTGTTCCATGCCCGCGCAGATAGACCCGCGCGCGCCAAAGGAAAAGCCCCAACGCACATGTGACCGTTTGATGCCGTGACGGAGGCCGCGCAATCGCCTATGCCATGGCCATGTTCGGAATCGAGATCATGGATGCCTCGCTCCTGCCGGCCGCCGTCGTGGCGCTGCTGGCCGGGCTCATTTCGTTCCTCTCGCCCTGCGTGCTGCCGGTGGTGCCGCCCTATCTCGCCTATATGTCCGGCGTGTCGATGAGCGACATGAACAGCGACGGTGCCCGGGGCAAGGCGCTGCTCGCGGCGCTGTTCTTCGTCCTTGGCCTCTCCACGGTCTTCCTGCTGCTCGGCTTTGCCGCCTCCGCCGCCGGGACCGCGCTGCTGCAATACCAGGGCTGGTTCAATACCGCCGCCGGGGTGATCGTGATGATCTTCGGCGCGCATTTCGTCGGGGTCTACCGGATCGGATTCCTCGACCGGGAGGCGCGGCTCGATGCCGGGGACCGGGGCGGCAGCGCCTTTGGTGCCTATATCCTCGGTCTGGCCTTTGCCTTCGGCTGGACGCCCTGCATCGGCCCGCAACTGGGCGCGATCCTGTCGCTGGCGGCCTCGGAGGCGTCCCTGTCGCGGGGCACCCTTCTCCTTGGCGTCTACGCGGCGGGGCTGGGCATTCCCTTCCTGCTGGTCGCGGCCTTCCTGCCGCGCCTGACCGGGGCGATGGCCTGGATGAAGCGGCACATGGAACAGATCGAGCGGGCCATGGGATTGCTGCTCTGGACCATCGGCCTCCTGATGCTGACCGGGGGCTTTTCCGCTCTGTCGTTCTGGCTGCTGGACACCTTCCCGGCGCTGGGAGCGCTCGGATAAACCGTCGCGCTGAGCGGGGCACAGCCCCGCCCTACAGCCGCCGCGCCAAACCAAAGCCTTACTCTTGCCGGAAAACGCGTCTAGCCTGCCGCGAGGCAGAAAGGCGCGGGGCATGGGCGCGGAGCAGGCACAGACAGGACAGGCGCAGGAGGTCCGCCACCGCCGGGTGTTCTACATCCCCGGCTACGATCCGATTCATCCCCGCCGCTACCGCGAACTCTATCGCAAGGAAGCCGCGGAGCAGGCGCGGATTTCCGGCTATGACCTGACCCTCACGCCCGCGCCGAAAGGCGCCAACTACGGCTGGCACGCGACAGGCCGGATGGACGGGCTGGAGACGCAGGCGGATGTCGCGGTGCTCGTCTGGTCCGACATCGTGCGCGGCAGCATGGACAGCTCGATCCCCGCCACCTACGCCCAGCTGTTCCGTACGGCGGCGGAATACATCGGCTCCGGCGCACTCTGGCGGCTGATGCGCCTGCGCAAGGGGCCGGTGATCGCGGCGCTCTACCCTATCGGGATGCTGCTCCTGCAACTGATGATCGCGCTGCTTCTGGCATGGGGCGTCTTTGCCCTGAGCCGGTCTCTGCCGCCGGTCGGCGGCATCACCCCGGTGCTGGGCGCGGCGCTCGGTGTGGTGCTCGGCGGGCTGCTGCTGCGCTGGTTCAAGAAGAAGGACGGCAGGATCTTTGCCTATTACCTCATGCACGACTACGCCTATTCGGCGCAGCACAAGGGTGCGAACCCGCCGGAGCTGGAGGCGCGCATCACCACCTTCACCGACACCATCGCCGAGGCCCTGCGTACGGACACCGACGAGGTGCTTGTCGTCGGCCATTCCTCCGGGGCGCATCTCGCGGTGTCGATCCTCGCCGACCTGATCCGGTCCGGACGGGTTCCGGAGACCGGACCGACCCTGGCCTTCCTCAGCCTCGGGCAGGTGGTCCCGATGGTCTCCTTCCTGCGCAACGCGCACCGGCTGCGCGCCGATCTCGCCTACCTCTCCGCCCGCGATGAGCTCACCTGGGTCGACGTCACCGCCCCCGGAGATGGCTGCGCCTTCGCGCTCTGCGATCCGGTCAGCGTCTCCGGCGTCGCGCCAGCGGACAAACGCTGGCCGCTCGTCTTCTCCGCGCAATTCACCAGATCGCTCAGCCCGGAGCGCTGGAAAGCCCTGCGCTGGCGCTTCTTCCGGCTACACTTCCAGTACCTCTGCGCTTTCGACGCGCCGCTCGACTACGACTATTTCCGCATCACCGCCGGGCCGATCACTCTCGCCACGCGCTACGCCGGCCGGCCGGCCTCTGCGAGCCGCATCGACCGCGCTGTCTCGAAATTCACGAGCACCGCGCCATGATCCCGCCGAAACCCGACGCGCGGCCGGATCGCGTCTCCCTCTGGCGCTATGTCAAACTCTTCCGCAAGGATATCCTCAGTGCCCAGCCTGCGCGGCTCTACCGCGCCTGGATGGCGGAATTCCGGACGCCGTTCTTCCGCAGTTTCCTGATCAACCAACCGGACCTGGTGAAGACCGTGCTGAAGGATCGCCCGCTCGATTTCCCCAAGTCGGCCCGCATCTCGGAGGGGCTGCGCCCGCTGCTCGGCAACTCCGTCTTCCTGACCAATGGCGCGGAATGGCAGCGCCAGCGCCGCATCATCGACCCGGCATTCGAGGGCGGACGGCTGCGCGAAACCTGGCCCGCGATGTGGAAGGCCGCTGAGGCCGCCCGCCTGCGGCTCCTCGCCCGCAGCGGCGAGACCGTCGAAATCGAGGCGGAGACCTCCCATGCCGCCGCCGATGTGATCTTCCGCTCGCTGTTCTCGCTCCCCATCGAGGACGCCACGGCGCAGGCTGTCTTCCAGGAGTTCCGCACCTACCAGCGCAGCCAGCCGATCCTGAACCTCGCCGCCTTTGTCCCGCTGCCGCGCCTGTTTCCGCGGTTCTTTCGCAAGGACACCCGCGCCACCGCGCAGCGCATCCGGGCGCTGATCACGAAGATGACCGAAGAGCGGCAGAGGCAGATCGCAGCGGGCACCGCGCCCGACGATCTGGCTACGAAGATTATGACCACGGCGGACCCGCAGACGGGCGAGACCTTCAGCGCCCCGGAAATGGTCGATCAGGTGGCGATCTTCTTCCTCGCCGGGCATGAGACCTCCGCCTCCGCGCTGGCCTGGGCGCTCTACCTGCTCGCCACGCATCCGGCGTGGCAGGACCGCGTCGCCGAAGAAGCGCAGGCGTTGACCGGGGATTTCTCCGATGTCTCGAAACTCAAGGTCAGCCGCGATGTCTTCCGCGAGGCGCTGCGCCTCTATCCGCCCGTGCCGATGATGGTGCGCGAGGCCGCCTGCCCGGAACAATTCCGCAACCGCTCCCTGCCGAAGGGTGCGCAGGTGGTGCTCTCCCCCTGGCACCTGCATCGGCACGAAAGGTTGTGGGACAACCCCGACGGCTTTGATCCCGCGCGATGGCAGACGGAGAACGGCAAGACCTGCGGACGCGAGGCCTATATCCCCTTCTCCGCCGGGGCGCGGGTCTGCACCGGGGCGGGATTCGCCATGGTCGAGGGGCCGCTGCTGCTGGCGCTGCTCCTGCGCGACCTCAAGGTGACGGCCCTGCCGGACCGGGTTCCGGTGCCGGAGGCGCATCTGACGGTGCGCAGCCGGGACGGTATCTGGCTGCGGATCGAACGGCGCTAAAGCGTCACCATCCCGCCGAACGGCAGACGGGCATCCCAACCGGCGGGATCGCCGCGCAGAACAAAGGCGGCCTTGATGCAGCCCATGTGGGTGACGATCAGCGTGCCGTCCTGCGCGGCGTCCAGCCCCGCCGCCACGCGGGCACGCAGCGCCGAGACGCTCTCGCCGCCATGCCCGTCAAAGCCGTGGAAATCCCCGGCCCATTGGTCAAGCTCCGCGCGGGGGATCGCGTCCCACGGCGTCCCCTCCCAGCGTCCGAAGTCCATCTCCCGCCAGTGCTCCGACACGGCAACCCCGAGTGACAGGTGCCCCCCGATCCGCTCCGCCAGTGTCCGGCAGCGCTGCAAGGGCGAGGTCACGATGCCGGACACCTCCGGCAGACGCTCAAGAACCCCCTGCAGGTCCTGCTCGAACGCCACCGCCAGCGGCAGGTCGCTCACGCCATAGCACAGCCCCTCCGCCCCCTCGGGCCGGGTGTGCCGCAGCAGGGTCAGAGCCAAATCGACACGGCCAGCAGGGCCCCGGCCTCGGCGATCTGCTGGGTCCCGCCCAGGCAATCGCCCGTGTAGCCGCCGAGCTTGCGCAGGTAGATCAGCCGGAACGCCTGCCCGCAGAGGGTGGCACCGACGAAGACCAGCAGCGCGGAGACAAGGCCGATGGCAAAGGCAAGACCGATCAGCACCGCCACCGACCAGGCCAGCGCCACGCGATAGCCCTCCGGCGTCACCGTCGGCACGGTGAACTTCGCGCCGTGTTCGCGGGCGTAATCGGTAGTCGCGATCACATGCACGACCGCCATGCGGCTGATGGCATGGCCCGCGATCAGCAAGGCCCCGGCGGTCACCTCCGGCAGCGTCATCAGCATCGCCGCCTTCAGCGCCAGCGTCATGCCCAGCGTCACCGCGCCATAAGTGCCGATGCGGGAATCGCGCATGATGGAGAGCGCCTTGTCCCGCGTCAGCCCGCCGCCAAGCCCGTCCGCCGCATCCGCCAGCCCGTCCTCGTGGAAGGCGCCGGTGACCAGGATCGTCGCCGCCATGGAGAGCAGCACCGCCACCGGCTGCGGCACCACGGTCCCGCCGATCCACAGCACCGCGGCGCCGATCACCCCGACACACAGCCCCACCGCCGGGTAATACTTCGTCGCCCGCACCAGCAGGTCGTCGGAAAATTCGAGATCGCGCGGCACCGGGATGCGGGTCAGGAACTGCACCGCCAGCAGGAACAGCGTCGTCTCCAGCGGTCGCTCGTATTTCATTCCGCCTCCGACACGCCCGCTTCCGCAAAGGAGGCCATCTCGTTCAGCATCGCAACCGACGCCTTGACCAGGGGCCAGGCCAGCGCCGCGCCGGTCCCCTCGCCGAGCCGCATATCAAGCTGCAACAGTGGCTTCGCGGCGAGCGTGTCGAGCACCACCCGGTGCCCCGGCTCGCCGGACAGGTGACAGAAGATCATCGCCTCACGCGCCGCAGGCTCGATCCGCGCCGCCGCCAGCGCGGCAACGGACGCGATGTAGCCGTCCACCAGAACCATGCGCCGGGCTGCCGCCGCGCCGAGCATGGCGCCGGCCATCATGGCGATCTCGAAGCCGCCGAACTCAGCCAGCGCCTGCACCGGGCCGAGCACCCCGGGCACGCGTTTGCTCGCCTTGGTCAGCGTCTCGTGCTTGCGGATCAGCCCGTCGTCGTCCAGCCCCGCACCGCGTCCGACCAACGCGGTCAGCGACGCTTCCGTCAGCCGATGCGCGACCAGAGCCGCGGCGGAGGTGTTGCCAATCCCCATCTCGCCGAAGGCGCAGGCCTGCCAGTCGCCCTCCGCGCCGATCGCGCGGCCGATGGCAATGGCCTTCTCGCAGGTGGCGCGGCTCATCGCCGGACCGATCACGCTGTTTCCGGTGCCCTCGCCCAGCGGCTCGTCGCGCACCTGCGGGATGTCGAAACGCCCGCCGACCACCCCGGCATTGACCACCGCGAGGTCGAGGCCCCCGACGCGGGAAAAGACGTTCGCAGCCGCACCGCCCCGGGCGAAGTTCAGCACCATCTGGCGCGTCACCTCCACCGGATAGGCGGAAACCCCCGACCGGGCGATGCCATGGTCGCCGGCAAAGATCACCAGCCGCGCCCGCTCCATCACCGGATCGAGCCGCTGCTGCAGCCGCGCGGCCTTGGCCGCCACGATCTCGATCTGCCCCAAGGCCCCGAGGGGCTTGGTTTTTCCGTCTATCTTTGCCTGCAAGGCCTGGTCAAACTCGGTCATGCCCCAAGCAGTAGCGCCCGGGACCGCGGCCCACAAGGCGCGATGATGAAGGGGACGTCCCGCTCCCCATGCGGCGCATTTCCCCCTTGACGCGACAGCGGCGCATGCCAAACACGGGTTCCATGGCACAAGCACGTCTTTCGATCGATCTCGGCGCCCTCTGCGCCAACTGGAACGCCCTCGCGGGCAGGACCGACGCCGAGGCCGGCGCTGTGGTCAAGGCCAATGCCTACGGGCTCGGCGTGGACCGCGTCGCCCCGGCTTTGGCCGCCGCAGGTGCGCGCCGGTTCTTCGTCGCCGTTGCCGAGGAAGGCGCCCACCTGCGCCGCATCCTGGGCCCCGGACCGGAGATCAACGTGTTTTCCGGACATATGGACGGGGATGCGGAAATGATCGGCGGCGCGAAACTGACGCCGATGATCAACTCCATCGACCAGATGCTGCGCCACGTCGAAAGCCTGCCGGGCCACCCCTTCGGCATCCAGCTCGACAGCGGCATGAACCGGCTCGGCATGGAGCCCGCAGAGTGGAGCGCCCTGCGCGACATCGCGCTGGCGCAGAGCCCGACGCTTCTGATGAGCCATCTTGCCTGCGCCGACGAGCCGGATCACCCGATGAATGCGCACCAGTTGCAGGCGTTCCGCGCCATGACCGACGGCATCGACGTGCCGCGCAGCTTCTCGGCCACCGGCGGCATCCTGCTTGGCCGCGACTATCACTTCGACGTGGTCCGCCCAGGCATCGGCCTCTACGGCGGCCTGCCCTTCGTCGATGCCCGCCCGGTGGTGACCCTGACGATCCCCGTGATCCAGCTGCGCGAGGTAGAGCCGGGCGAGACCGTCGGCTACGGCAACACGTTTGTCGCGCCCCGGCCCATGCGCGTCGCGACCATTGCCGGGGGCTATGCCGACGGCATCCTGCGCGCCATCGGGCCGGAGGGTTACCTCTGGGCCGGAGAGCAGCGCTGCAAGATCCTCGGGCGTGTGTCCATGGACCTGATCGGCGTCGATGTCACGGCGCTGGACTTCGAGCCGGAGGCGCTGGAGCTGCTGGGCCTGAACCAGTCCGTCGACACCCTCGCCGACTGGGCCGGGACCATCGGCTACGAGGTGCTGACCTCGCTCGGCCTGCGCTACACCCGCGAGTACACCGGCGCATGATCCTTCTGGCACCCCTCGGTGCGCTCGGACGGACCGCGCTCGACTTCCTCTCGGCCATCGGCCGTGTCACGCTCTTCGCGCTGGCAACCCTGCGCCACATGCTCACGCCGCCCTTCTACGGACGCGAACTGGCCTATGCGCTGCTGAACATCGGCTGGCTGTCGCTGCCGGTGGTGGGCCTGACCGCCATCTTCACCGGCGCCGCGCTGGCGCTTCAGATCTACGCCGGCGGTGCCCGTTTCAACGCCGAAGCCGTGGTGCCGCAGATCGTCGCCATCGGCATGGTGCGCGAGCTTGGCCCCGTGCTGGTCGGCCTCATGATCGCGGCGCGGGTGACGTCCAGCATTGCCGCCGAGATCGCCACCATGAAGGTGACCGAGCAGATCGACGCGCTGGTCACCCTCTCGACTCACCCGATGAAATACCTCGCCGCTCCGCGCGTGCTCGCCGCGCTTCTGGTCGTGCCTTGCCTCGTCGCCGTCGGCGATGTCATCGGCATCTTCGGCGGCTATGCCGTCGCCACCGGCTCGCTCGGTTTCAACGCCGCCGCCTACATCAAGAACACCGTCGATTTCCTCGAACCGCTCGACATCATCTCGTCCCTGGTCAAGGGCTGCGCTTTCGGCGGCATCGCGGCGCTCATGGGCTGCTATTACGGCATGAACTCGGGGCGCGGTGCCCAAGGCGTGGGCCGCGCGACCAAAGGCTCGGTCGAGGCCGCCGCCGTGTTGATCCTCGCCGCCAACTTCCTGCTGACGGGGGTGTTCTTCTCGCTATGACTTGCCGCCTGTCCCCGAAATCTTCGAAAGATTTCGTTCCGTTTTCCTTCGAGGAAAACGGCGCATGATCGAACTGAGAGACGTCCACAAGACCTTCGGCACCAACGCCGTTCTGAAAGGGGTGAACCTCACCATCCCCAAGGGCACCTCCATGGTCATCATCGGCGGCTCCGGGACGGGCAAATCCGTCCTTCTGAAATCCGTCCTCGGCCTCGTGACCCCCGATTCAGGCCTCATCACCCTCGACGGCAACGACGTGACCAAGGGTGACCGCGATGCCTTCCTCGCCCGCTTCGGGATGCTGTTCCAGGGCGGTGCGCTCTTCGATTCCCTCACCGTCTGGCAGAACGTCGCCTTCCGCCTGTTGCGCGGCTCGCTGAAGCGCCCGAAGAACGAAGCGCGGGAAATCGCCATCGAGAAGCTCCGCCGCGTCGGCCTCAAGCCGGACGTGGCGGACCGTTTCCCGGCGGAACTCTCGGGAGGCATGCAAAAGCGCGTCGGCCTTGCCCGCGCCATCGCCGCCGAGCCGGAGATCATTTTCTTCGACGAGCCGACAACCGGCCTCGATCCGATCATGTCCGGTGTCATCAACGACCTGATCCGCGAGATCGTCGTGGAAATGGGCGCGACCGCCATGACCATCACCCATGACATGACCTCCGTCCGGGCCATCGCGGACAACGTGGCGATGCTGCACGGCGGAGTAATCCAGTGGACCGGGCCGGTCAGCCGGATGGACGCCTCCGGCGATCCCTACCTCGACCAGTTCATCGCGGGCCGCGCCGAGGGACCGATCGAGGCCGTGCGATGAATTTCCTGCAACCGGACCCGGTGTTGCTCTGGTTCCTGTTCTTCAAGGCATTCATCTACCTCGAAGTCCTTGCCGTCCTCGCCCTGATCCGCGTCCTGCGCGATCCCGGCCCTGCCCGCTGGCCCGCGCTCGCCGCGCTGGTCCTCGCGCTGGCCGGACTGGCGGTGATCTTCGCCCCGGCGGCGGGGTTGAACAGCGGCCCGCTCTACCTCCGCGCCGACGGGCTCATGCGCCACGGCGGCGGCCTCACCGCGCTGCTCTTCCCGTCGGCGTTCTTCGTCCTGTCGGGCTTCCTCAAGACGTCCCGGAAACGCTGGCTCGATGCCGCCCACACGCTGCTGCTCCTGACCCTTCTCGGCTTCGCCTGGTATGCGTCATGATCCGCTGGCTGAACCTCGCGCTGCTGATCGC
The DNA here is from genome assembly GCF_049803835.1 of Tropicibacter sp. S64. Lineage (NCBI taxonomy): Bacteria > Pseudomonadati > Pseudomonadota > Alphaproteobacteria > Rhodobacterales > Roseobacteraceae > Tropicibacter > Tropicibacter sp. S64. The sequence continues at coordinate 317,600 of NZ_JBNAGK010000002.1, forward strand.
CTACCCCGTCGCCTGGTTCGCGCCGCTGCTGCGTGCCGGGCTGCTGCCGCTGTTCGGCCTGAGCGAGATTTCCGTGATCTCCGGCCTGCAAAGCCTTTGGGGCACGGATATCTTCCTCGCCCTCCTCGTGACCGTCTTCGCCCTCTTCGCGCCGATGCTGAAGACGCTGGGGCTCGCACTGGTGCAGTTTCACCTGCTCGACCGCCGCGCCCTGCCCGCGATCAACCTGCTGGGCAAGTTCGCCATGGCCGACATCTTCCTCGTCGCGCTCTACATCACCCTTTCCAAGGGTATCGGCGTTGGCCGGATCGAGACCGCCTGGGGTCTCTACCTCTTCACCGCCTGCATCCTAACGTCCATCCTGCTCGGCGCACTGGAGAGCAAGAAACCCGATGCAAGCCCGGAAATCCCGGATTTGGAAACAGACCGTTCCTGAATAAAGTCCTTTGTGTTAATAGGCCATCGGCATAAACTTGCCGATGTTCGCCGTTTCTTTGATGGATTTTAGGGGCTTGGGTCAAAAATGGTCTTGCACATCCGCGCCGCCGCCGAGTTGATTCGCATGGCCTTGCAGCGGATCGCCTTCGTCGCGATTGCCTGCGCCGCGCTCGGCCTGCTTGCCTATACCGGGGCCTCGGCCCTTGGTCATGCGCCCTGGCTGTCGCTCAGTCTGGCCTTCGGCGACGTCACTTATCCCGAGGCCGGGATTTACGTGCAGTCGGGCATCACCGCCCTCGCCGTGCTGCTGTGTTTCTTCCTGCCTGCGAATGCCCGGATGATGGCGCTGGAAACCTCGCACCGCAAATTCCACATGAACCAGAAGGACGTCGCCCGCGCCTATTCCCTCGCGCACACGGCAGACCGCACCGGCGTGTTCCAGATGAAGGGCGAGTTCGATTCGATCCGCGAGCGCATCGCCTTCCTGCGCGACCATCCCGATCTGGCCGAGCTGCAACCCTCGATTCTCGAACTCGCCGCACAGATGAGCCATGTCAGCGCCGAACTCGCCGACACCTACTCCGACCGCAACCTCGCCCGGGCCCGGGATTTCCTGATCGCCCGGCAGCAGGAGATCGACCTCTTCAACGAGCGAATCGAGGCCGCCAAGGGCCTGGCCGTGGAAATCCGCCGCTGGACCGAACAGGTCGAACTGGAGGAGAGCGTCGCCAAGGCGCAGCTGGAGCGGCTGCGCGACGAATTGCACGGACTTCTGCCGGAAATCGCCAGGACCCCGCCGGTCCGCCAGCGCATGATCCGCCCGGTCCCGGACTTCTACGACGACGAGGACAGTGGCGAGACGGTGGTGCAGACGATGCTAGGAGAAGTCGGCGTTGCCCTTTGGGAGAAGCGCGCGGCCGAGTGATCAGCAGGCACTCCTCGCCCCGGGCGTGCGCGGACACCGCCCGGGTCCTCTGCTTGATCCGAAACTTTACGGCGTGAGATCCCGGGTCAGGCCCGGGATCGCCGGATGCCCCCCGCCCCTTCCGAACCTGCCCCATTGGCCCCGCCCCGCGTTTGCGCCATAACCGCCGGACCCCTGCCCAAGTCCGGAGCCGTCATGGCCAAACCGTCTCTCACCTTCGTCTGCCAATCCTGCGGCGCGGCCTTTTCCAAGTGGTCCGGGCGCTGCGAGGGCTGCGGCGAGTGGAACACCATCGTCGAGGAAAAACCGCTGTCCGAAGGCCCCGGCAAGCAGAGCCTCGCCGCCCGGGGCCGCACCATTCCCCTCACCGACCTCGCCACGCAGGAGGCGCCACCGCCGCGCACCGCGTCCGGCCTTGACGAACTTGACCGCGTTCTCGGCGGCGGCCTCGTGCCGGCCAGCGCCGTGCTGGTCGGCGGCGATCCGGGCATCGGCAAGTCGACCCTGCTGCTGCAGGCCGCCGCGGCCTTTGCCAAGGCCGGGCTGAAAGTGCTCTACATCTCCGGCGAGGAAGCCAGTGCACAGGTGCGGCTCCGGGCGCAGCGCCTCGGCCTTGCGCAGGCCAGCGTCAAGCTCGCGGCGGAGACCAGCCTGCGCGACATCCTCACGACGCTCGACGTGGAGCGCCCGGACCTCGCCATCGTCGATTCGATCCAGACCATGTGGTCCGATACCGTCGGCAGCGCCCCCGGCTCCGTCTCCCAGGTCCGCGCCGCCGCCCATGAGCTGACCTCTTTCGCCAAGAAACGCGGCAGCGCCGTGATCATGGTCGGTCATGTGACCAAGGACGGCCAGATCGCCGGGCCGCGCGTGGTCGAGCACATGGTCGATACCGTGCTCTACTTCGAGGGCGAGCGCGGCCATCAGTTCCGCATCCTCCGCAGCGTCAAGAACCGCTTTGGCCCGGCTGACGAGATCGGCGTGTTCGAGATGACCGGATCGGGGCTGGCGCAGGTGCTCAACCCGTCGGCTTTGTTCCTCTCCGAACGCGGCACGCCCGCCCCCGGCTCCGTCGTCTTTTCAGGGATCGAGGGCACGCGGCCCGTGCTGGTCGAACTGCAAGCCCTCGTCGCGCCCTCGCCGCACAGCCAGCCCCGGCGCAGCGTGGTGGGCTGGGATGGCGGGCGGCTCGCGATGATTCTCGCGGTGCTCGAATCGCGCTGCGGCATCCCTTTCGCGGGCCTCGATGTCTATCTGAACGTCGCGGGCGGCATGAAGATCAGCGAACCCGCCGCCGATCTCGCCGTCGCCGCCGCGCTGCTTTCCGCCCGCGAAGACGCCGCATTGCCCGCCGAGACGGTGGTTTTCGGGGAAATCAGCCTCTCCGGCGCCCTGCGACCGGTGGGCCAGACCGAAAACAGGTTGAAAGAAGCGCAAAAACTTGGTTTCTCCACGGCGATCCTGCCCAAAGGCGGCAAGGCGGCTTCGAACAAGGCGATGACACTCACCCGCATGGGCGATCTCGCCGCCTTTGTCGGAGAGGTTTTCGGCGCCGGATGACCCGGGCCGGGACGTCATGAGACGAACGACAGAAGAACGACCAGAGGACGGGCACAGAGCATGGAAGGTTTCACGATCATCGACGGCGCCGTCGCCGTCATCATCGTCCTGTCGGCGCTGCTGGCCTATTCGCGGGGCCTCGTGCGCGAGATCATGGCCATCGCGGGCTGGATCGTCGCGGCCATCCTCGCCGCCATGTTCGCGCCCCAGGTGCAGCCGCTGGTCAAGGAAATCCCGGTGATCGGCGAGTTCCTCTCGGACAGCTGCGAGCTGTCGATCATCGCCGCCTTCGCCGGGGTGTTCACCGTGGCGCTGCTGGTCACCTCGTTCTTCACACCGCTGTTCTCCTCGCTGATCCAGCGCTCCGCTCTCGGTGGCCTCGATCAGGCGCTCGGCTTCTTCTTCGGTGTCGCGCGCGGCGTCTTGCTCGTGGCCATCGGATTTTTCGTCTACGAGACCGTGATCACCGCGCAGGACATTCCGATGATCGACGATTCGCGTTCGGCGGCGGTGTTCTCGCGCTTCACCACGCGCGTCGAGGAACAGAACCCGGAACAGGCGCTCGGCTGGATCACCGGGCAGTACGAACAACTTGTCGGCGTCTGCGCAGCCCCGGGAACCGAGGCCACGACGCCGGGCAGCGACGCCTGATCCGGCGCATAGCGACGGTCAGCGGAGCGGGACGGCGCGAAGCCTATCCCGCTTTTTTCTTGCCCGGCGATGCGGTGCCCGACGTGCCGGTGAAGGGGCCGACCATGGCGCGGATGCTCTTCGTAACCTCCTCCAGCCGCTTCGCCGCCTCCTGCGACAACGCGGTCTGGTTCTCCGTGCGGTCCGCCGAGGCGGCAAGGTTGGTGACCAGGTCTGCAATCGCCGCCTGCGCGCTGCCCAGCCCCTCGCCCTGACGCTCCGTGATCCCGGTAACCCCGGCGATGCGTTTCGACACGGTATCGAGGCTCTGCGCCAGTTCCTTCAGTCGCTTGTCGCCCCGGTCGACGCAGTAGACCACTTCCTTGACCCGGTCAGACATGCCGGCGATGCGGGTGGCGATCTCCCGCGAGGCCTCCGCCGCCTGGTTCGCGAGGCCCCGGATCTCCGCCGCGACCACGGCAAACCCCGCCCCGGCCGAGCCTGCGCGCGCCGCTTCGATCCCGGCGTTGAGCGCCAGAAGCGACGTCTGGAAGGACACGCTGTCGATCAGGCGGTTGACCTCGATCATGGCCTCTGCCTGGTCGTGCATCGACAGCGCCGCCGTGTTGGCCTTGCGCATTTCGACCGTGCCTTCCTGTGCGAGGCCGCTGCTGGTGCTGACCAGTTGCAGGTTGTCGCGGATCTCACCGGCAATCTCCGTCAGCGCCCCGTCGGCCGCCAGCATCGACTCGCGGGCGTTCTTGCAGTACTCCGCCTGCGCCCGCACGTCCCTGGCCAACCCGTCGTTGCGCAGGATCTGCTCGCGGGCGTCGTCGTTGAGGTAGGCCAGCGTCGTCAGCGTCCGCTTGAACGCCGTCTCCAGCGCCGTCATGGCCATGTTGAAGGACTCGCCCATGCCCTCGAACCCTTCGACGTCCGGCAGGGCGATCCGGGTGTCGAGCCGCCCCTGCCCGAGCGCCTCCAGCGCCTTGCAGACCCTGTCGTTCAGGACCTTGCGCTCGGTCATGTCGCGGGAAATCTGCATGAAGCGCGTGACTTTGCCGTCGTGACCGTGCACTGGCGCCACCGTCGCGGAGAGCCAGCGCATCTCGCCCGATTTGGTGCGCAGGTGCAATTCGCCGAAGAACGTGTTGTCCCCGTCGAGCGACTCCCACCAGGGCGGATTGGCGGCGTGCCCCGCCTCGTTCGCACAAAGCAGGCTGCGATCCTGCCCCTGAAGTTCCTCGAGCGTATAGCCCGACAGAGCCAGGAACCGTTTGTTGGCCCAGTTTATCCGGCCTTCCGGGCTGAATTCGACACGGCACATGGTCGTGTCGATCATCTTCATGATCGCCCCAAAGTTTTGCGGGCCTTCCTGAATCTCTCTCTTACGGCGAAACATCACACCCTCACTTCTCACCTCACGACCTTGCGTAGATGAAAAACCTTTCAGAGGGCTTGGGTTTTCTTAATGGATTTCCCACAAAATGTTATCGTTTCGTGACACCCGCCGTCTCAGGGAGTATGTGGGGGCCATCTCGCACAGTCAGGATTCGGAGCGCCTCTTGTCCGACCGCTTTATGCCACCCGCCCATCCGTTCGATTTCGACTACGCCGCCGACGAGATGTCGGGCGACACGCTGCACGAGGAATGCGGCGTTTTCGGCGTTGTCGGGGTCACCGATGCGGCGAATTTCGTCGCCCTCGGCCTGCACGCCCTGCAGCACCGGGGCCAGGAAGCCGGGGGGATCGTCTGCCACCATCCCGACCACGGCTTCAACTCCGCCCGCCGTTTCGGCTATGTCCGCGACAATTTCACCAAGCAATCGCTGATGGAAACGCTGCCGGGGCCGATCGCCATCGGCCATGTGCGCTATTCTACCGCAGGCTCCAAGGGCCAGACCGCGATCCGCGATGTGCAGCCGTTTTTCGGCGAATTTTCCATGGGTGGCGCGGCGATTGCCCATAACGGCAACATCACCAACGCCGATGCCTTGAGGAAGGAGCTGATCGAACGCGGCTCGATCTTCCAGTCCTCCTCCGATTCGGAGTGCATCATCCACCTGATGGCCCGTTCGCTGCAGCGCAACATCCCGGAGCGCATGGAAGATGCGCTGCGCCGGGTCGAAGGGGCCTTCTCCGTGGTTGCCATGACCCGGACCAAGCTGATCGGTGTGCGCGATCCGCTGGGCGTGCGCCCGCTGGTGCTGGGCAAGATCGGCGACGGCTGGGTGCTCTCGTCGGAGACCTGCGCGCTCGACATCATCGGCGCGGAGTTCGTGCGCGAGATCGAGCCGGGCGAGATGGTCGTCATCTCCGAAAAGCACGGCATCGAATCGACGCGCCCCTTCCGCCCGCGTCCCTCGCGGTTCTGCATCTTCGAACATGTCTACTTCTCCCGCCCCGACAGCATCATCGGCGGCCGCTCGGTCTACGAGACCCGCCGCCAGATCGGCGTGGAACTGGCCCGCGAGGCGCCGGTGGAGGCGGACCTCGTCTGTCCGGTACCGGACAGCGGCACCCCGGCGGCCATCGGTTTTGCCCATGAAAGCGGTATTCCCTACGGCATGGGCATCGTGCGCAACCAGTACATGGGCCGCACCTTCATCGAGCCGACGGAGCAGATCCGCAACATGGGCGTGCGCCTGAAGCTCAACGTCAATCGGGCGCTGATCCAGGGCAAGAAAGTCATCCTAGTGGACGATTCCGTGGTGCGCGGCACGACGTCGCGGAAGATCAAGGAGATGATCCTCGACGCGGGTGCCGCCGAAGTGCACTTCCGCATCGCCTCTCCGCCCACCGCCTGGCCCTGCTTCTACGGCGTCGACACGCCCCAGCGCGAGAAACTGCTGGCGGCGACCATGTCGGAGGACGAGATGCGCGAGCATCTCGGTGTCGATTCGCTGAAGTTCATTTCGCTCGATGGCCTCTACCGCGCCGTAGGCGAGGCCGAGGGCCGCAAGGCTTCCTGCCCACAGTATTGCGACGCCTGCTTCTCCGGAGAATACCCCGTGGAACCGGCGGACATGATCCAGAAGGGCTTCCAGATGAAGGCGGCGGAGTAACCATTCGTTAACCTCTCCCGCGGAAATCCGCTTGCGGGACAGGCAAACAGGCAAAGGGGCGCCGAGCATTCGGGGCCCCTCTTTCGCATCTGCAGCGTGAGCGGTATCAGCCGCCCGCCCGCCCCGGAGATCCCGGCGCGGCGGGCGTATGAGACAATTTCGAGTAATCAGATGCTGACCAGATCCCTCCGCCCCAAGGCGCGGCCCGAAACCTTTGTTGTCCAGGCCAAGGCCAAGACAGACCCCGCCGTCACCTCCGAAGGCGACACCCCTGCAAAGGTGCAGGACATCGCCACAACCGAGGCCACCCTGCCCGGTTCCGAGCCCATGGTGCTCGGCGTCTTCGGCAAGGAAAACGCGCCGCACGCGCTCATTCGCCTGCCGAACGGCAAGGTGACCGAAGTTCAGGTCGGCAGCCGGATCGGCGCGCAGCAGGTGATCGCCGTGGCCGCGGACGCCATCGTGCTGTCGAACTCGAAGCGGCTGCGGATGCCGGGGTGACCGCCCTTACGGGCGGGCAAAATTTTGCCGGGACAAAATTTTCCTCGGGGGTCGTCCTTGGTTGCGCCATTGGTCCGGGCGACCAATGGACGACGCCCCGTCCCTTCCGGGCTTCGCCCGTTCGACCCTCAAACTCTCCACTGGAGAGTTTGCCGCGTTGCGGACCGGGCCTCCCCCCCCGAGGGTATTTGGGGACCAGAGAAGACGGGATGGCGGCCGAACCCGCGACGTGGGGCCGCTTGACCTCGGGCCTGTTCCGCCGCAAAGGAAGGCCATGACCAGACTTGCTCTCATCACCGGCGCCTCGCGCGGCCTTGGCTTTGCCCTCGCGGAGGGGCTGGCCCCCGATTACCACATCATCGCCGTGGCCCGCACCGTGGGCGGCCTCGAGGACCTGGACGACCGGATCAAGGCGAAGGGCGGCGAGGCGACGCTGGCGCCGATGGACATCTGCAACCGCGATGCCATGGCGCACCTGTGCCGCTCGGTCTTCGACCGCTGGGGGCCGGGGACGGACGAGGACGGGACCGTGGCGCTCTGGGCGCATACGGCGATCCATGCCGCGCCGTTGACCCCGGCGCATCACCTCGATCCGAAGGACTGGCAGAAGTCGCTGTCCACCAACGTGGATGCGATGGCCCACATGATCCCCTTCGTCGCGCCCCTTCTGGGCACCCGGGGGCAGGCGCTGTTCTTCGACGACCCGCACGGCGGCGAGAAGTTCTTCGGTCATTACGGCACCACCAAGGCCGCGCAGATGGCTCTGGTGCGCAGCTGGCAGGCGGAGACGGCTCAAATCGGGCCGAAAGTGCATGTACTCGCGCCGCGCCCGCTGGCCACGGCCACCCGCGCCCGGTTCTATCCCGGCGAAGACCGCGCGGGGCTGGCGCGTCCGGCCGAAGAGGCGGCGCGGTTGCTGGCGGGCCTCACGCTCTGAGACCGGCGCTTACAGCGCCGCCGCCTCTTCCAGCACCCGCGACACCGGGACCAGCGCCACGGTCGATGCTCGGTCCTGCAGGCCCCAGAGCACCAGTGCCGAGATCGTGTCGGCGCGAAGCCGTCCCAACATGACCACTGCCCCCTCCTGCGCCGCCCGGAAGGCGGCCTGGTCGAGGGTGCGGCGGATCGCCCGGGCGTCTTGCCCTTCCGCGTCGAAATCCCGGAACAGCGTCGCCGAGGGCACCCCGGCCTTCAACGCCAGTTGCTGCGCGGTGTTCAGCCCCTTTGGCATCATCACGATGCCATGGCCGGTCTCGGCAAGGTACGCTGTGACCTGGTTGGAGATCTCGCGGCTGCTCTGCACGCCGCCCGCCGGGTCCTCGACCACGCCAATGGCACCCGGGATCGAGTCGAGGGTGCCCGCCATGATGACTTCCACATCCGAGGCGGAGGCGCCTTCCGGCACGTCGGCCATGGCCATGACCTCGAAGCCGTGGTCGCGGTAAGCCTGCGCCGTGGCGACGGCGTCCGGATGGCCGGGGGCGATGGCGAAGGTCAGCGGGAAGGGAAAGCCGTCCAGGGCCTCCGGGCCGAGCGGGCCGGAGCCGTCGTCGATCAGCACGAAGGCCATGCGCGGCAGATCGTCCGGCGCGGCCGCCACCTTGGCCGCATACCGCACCAGAGGGCTGTCCGAGGATATTGCAGGAGCTGCGGCCACGGCTGCGGCAGGCGCGTCTCCGATGCTCGGCAGGCGGCCCTGCGGCACCGCCGGCTCGCGGCGCATCAGGCCGGCCGGGGCGGCCTCTGCCTCGTCCGTGACGGCGACGTCGTCCGCGGGCTGTGCCTCGGGCGTGACTGTTTCCGCAGGCGCAGCGTCCTCGGCCGGCTCCGCACCGGAGGTGACGGTCTCCGGGACCGCCGGCGGCGCGGCGGGCTCGGTGGAGACCTGCGGCCCGGCATCCGGTTCCGGCGTTTCGGGCGCCGTCATCGCCTCCGCGGTCTGGACCGGCTCGGCCTCGGCGACGGTCACCGCGGCGGCGCTGTCCTCCGGTGTCGTGATCTGCGGCGCCCCTGGCGCTGCGCCGACAACCGGGGCGGCGGGCGGCTCTGCATCGGTCTGCGGCGTTCCGGGGGTGTCGGGTTCGGCTGGCGCGGAGGCTACTTCGGTCGGCACGTCCACGCCGCTGTCGGCGTTCGGCACCTGCGCCGGGGCACCCTGCCCGGACTCCGGCGTCGTCGCGGCCACCGGCGCATCGCCGACCGCATCCGCCGGATCGGGCGCGGCCTCGGCCTGCGCCTCCGGAGGCGTGTCCGGCGCGGTCGCGGGCAAGGGTTCGGGGGCCGCAGCGCCCTGTGCCGCTGTTTCCGTCGCATCCGTGTCCGGCATGTCCGCCGCCGTTTCCATCGGCTCCGGGTCGGACAACATCGCCGCATCCAACCCGACCTCCGGCTGCACACTCCGGTCCGGCGATCCCAGCATGAGCGACATCGCCCCTGCTCCCACACCGGCAACCACCGTGCCCCAGATCGCGCCCAAAACAAATCCGCGTGCCATGTTCTGCCCTCTGCCTGTCTGCCGCGCCTGCCCCGTGTTGCCACGGAGGCCTCCGGCGCCCTGCCTGTTGCAGCCCGATCAGCCCCGCCGGTCTTGACGCCACCGGGCCTGCCTGCGCATGTATACCGCGACCCGGCCCCGCGCCGCCACCCCCGAGAGAGAGGCAGTCCGCCCGTGCGCCAGAACTGTGTCAGGTTTTCCGCTGTTTGCCGGTCCGGTGGGCCGGATCAGGGCGGAAATCCGCGCACATCCCGCGCCACGCGGCACCCAGGACGTCCCGCAGACAGGACCCGGACCCCGGCATGAGCAACGACATCAAACCCCTGATCGGCGCTGCTGCCGACCGTCCCCTGACCCGTGCGGAGGCCGAGACCGCCTTCACCATCCTGTTCGAGGGCGAGGCCACCCCGGCGCAGATCGGCGGCCTCCTGATGGCCCTCAGGACCCGCGGCGAGACGGTGGACGAATATGCCGCCGCCGCCGCCGTGATGCGCGCCAAATGCCACAAGGTCGCCGCGCCCGCCGGGGCCATGGACATCGTCGGCACCGGCGGCGACGGCAAGGGCACGCTGAACATCTCCACCGCCACGGCCTTTGTCGTGGCCGGTGCGGGGGTGCCGGTGGCCAAACACGGCAACCGCAACCTGTCGTCGAAATCCGGCGCGGCGGATGCGCTGGGGCAGATGGGGATCAACGTGATGGTCGGCCCGAAGGTGGTCGAAAAGGCGCTGGCCGAGGTCGGCATCTGCTTCATGATGGCCCCGATGCACCACCCCGCCATGGCCCATGTCGGACCGGTCCGGACGGAGCTTGCCACGCGCACGATCTTCAACATCCTCGGACCGCTGACCAACCCCGCGGGGGTCAAGCGCCAGCTGACCGGGGCCTTCACCCGCGCACTGATCCGGCCCATGGCCGAAGTCCTTGCCCAACTCGGCAGCGAACGCGCCTGGCTGGTGCACGGCTCGGACGGCACCGACGAGCTGTCGATTGCCGGGGTCAGCTGGATCGCGGCGCTGGAAGAGGACGGCAGCATCCGCGAAGTGGAAGTGCATCCGGAGGACGCGGGCCTGCCGCAGCATCCGTTCGAGGCAATCCTCGGAGGCACGCCGGAGGAGAATGGCAAGGCCTTCCGGGCGCTGCTGGACGGGCAAGACGGCGCCTATCGCGACGCGGTGCTGCTCAATGCCGCCGCCGCACTGACGATCGCGGGCAAGGCAGACGACCTCAGGGCAGGCGTCGAGATGGCGAAGCAGAGCATCGACAGCGGCGCCGCGCTCGGCAAGGTGCAAGCCCTGGCCAAAGCCTCGCAGGCCGCATGAGGCTTGAGACAAATGTATTCGAAGACAGTTGCATGATCCGTCGACGGATCTTGCCCTTGACGCCCGCGAGCCGCCCGTGATCCCCGCGGCATGGGCTGACCTGCCCTTCTTCACGCGCCACTGGCCGGCGCTCAGCGCAAGGATCGCCGCCGACACCCGCGTGATCCTGCCACCCGAGCCGCAGCGCTTCGCTGCGCTGGAGGCCTGCCCGCCGGATCAGGTCAAGGTCGTCATCCTCGGACAAGACCCCTATCCCACACCCGGCCACGCCCACGGCCTCGCCTTCTCGGTGGAGCCGGACGTGCGCCCGCTGCCGCGCTCGCTGAGCAACATCTACAAGGAGATGCAGGCCGATCTAGGCGCGATCCCGCCAGATGGCGACCTGCGGTTCTGGGCCAGACAGGGCGTGCTCCTCCTGAACACCTGCCTCACCGTGCCTGCGGGAGAAGCCAATGCCCATGCCAAATTCGGCTGGAAACACCTGACAACGGACGTCCTGCAAAGGCTGTCGGACGCTCCACGCGCCTTCCTTCTCTGGGGCAAACCTGCGCAGTCCTTCGATCCGCACATCACCGGCCCGGATCACCTGATCCTCAAGACCGCCCACCCCTCGCCACTCTCCGCCTCGCGCGGGTTTTTCGGCTCCCGCCCCTTTTCCAAGGTCAACGACTGGCTTAAAGCCAGAGGAGAGGCGCCCATCAACTGGACGGAACCGACATGACCACGACCATCCTGGACAAGATCAAGGCCTACAAGCTGGAGGAAGTCGCCGCCGACAAGGCGTCGAAGCCCTACGCCGACGTCGAGGCCGAGGCAAAGGCAGCCCTGCCCGTCCGCCCCTTCGGCGCGGCGCTCTTCGAGGCGGCGGCCCATGGCTACGGCCTGATCTCCGAGGTCAAGAAGGCGTCCCCCTCTAAGGGCCTCATCCGCGCCGACTTCGAACCGGCGAAGCTGGCGAAGGCCTACGAGGACGGCGGCGCGACCTGTCTTTCCGTGCTGACCGACACACCCTCGTTTCAGGGCGCGAAAGACTACCTTGTGCAGGCCCGCGCCGCGACGCAGATGCCCGCGTTGCGCAAGGACTTCATGTATGACGTCTATCAGGTGGCCGAGGCCCGGGCGCTGAATGCCGATTGCATCCTCATCATCATGGCTTCTGTCTCGGACGCGCAGGCGCAGGAACTGGAAGATGCCGCCCATCAATGGGGCATGGACGCGCTGATCGAGGTGCATGACGGCGCGGAACTGGATCGCGCCCTGATGCTCAAGTCCCGGCTCATCGGTGTAAACAACCGCAATCTCAAGACCTTCGAGACCACGCTTGAGACAACACGCGACCTCTCGAAGCGCGTCCCGCCGGACCGCTTCCTGATCTCCGAATCCGGCCTCAACACGCCGCAAGACCTCGCGGACATGGCCGCGCATGGCGCCCGCGCCTTCCTCATCGGCGAGAGCTTGATGCGCAAGGACGACGTGACCGCCGCAACCCGGGCGCTGCTCAAGGACCCGGTGCCCGCATGAGCGACCTCACCCATTTCGACGCTTCCGGCAATGCCCATATGGTCGATGTCTCGGACAAGGCCGTCACCGCCCGCATCGCCACCGCCGCAGGTTGGGTCCGCATGGCCCCCGAAACCTTTGCACTCATCACCGAAGGCAAGGCCAAGAAAGGTGACGTCATCGGCGTCGCCCGCCTCGCCGGGATCATGGGGGCAAAGAAGACGCCGGAGCTGATCCCCCTGTGCCACCCCTTGCCGATCACCAAGGTGACGGTGGACCTTGTGCCCGACCCGGCCCTCCCCGGCCTCCGCATCGAAGCCACCGTCAAGACCACCGGCCAGACCGGCGTCGAGATGGAGGCGCTCACCGCCGTCTCCACCGCCGCGCTGACCGTCTATGACATGGTCAAGGCCGTGGACAAGGCGATGGAAATCGGCGGCATCCACGTCACGCTGAAAGACGGCGGCAAATCCGGGCGGTACGAGGCGGAATGATCACCGTATCCGAAGCCCTGGACCGCCTCTTTGCACTGGCGCAGCCGTTGGACACAGAAGAGGTGCCGCTCCTGAAAGCCGCTGGGCGGACACTTGCCCGCGATGTGCACAGCACCCGGGACCAACCGCCCTTCCCGGCCTCCGCCATGGACGGCTACGCGGTGACGCGGGCCAATGCGTGCGATACGCTCACCGTCATCGGGGAAAGCGCCGCCGGGCATCGTTTCGACGGTGCGGTGGCCGATGGGCAGGCCGTGCGCATCTTCACCGGCGCGCCGGTGCCGCCCGGGGCCACGCGCGTGGTCATTCAGGAGGATGTCACCCGGACCGGCGAGACGATCACGATCGGCGACCGTCTCGACGAGGGCGACAACATCCGACCCGCCGGCAACGATTTCCGGAAAGGCATGACCCTCGCCGCCCCGCGCGTGCTCACGCCTGGCGACATCGCGCTTCTCGCCTCCATGAACATCGCCCGCGTGCCGGTCACCCGCAGGCCCGTCGTCGCGCTGATCTCCACCGGGGACGAACTCGTCATGCCCGGTGAGGAACCGGGCCCGGACCAGATCATCGCCTCCAACACCTTCGGCCTGCACGCGCTGCTGACCCAGCTTGGCGCGGAGCCGCGCCTGCTGCCCATCGCCCGCGACAACGCCGCCTCGCTCAAGACCATCCTCGGGCTGGTCGATGACGCCGATCTCGTCATCACCATCGGCGGGGCCTCCGTCGGGGACCATGATCTCGTCGCGCCGGTCGCCGCCGAGCTTGGCATGGAGCAAAGCTTCCACAAGGTCGCCATGCGCCCCGGCAAGCCCTTGATGTCCGGCCGTCTCGGCAATGCCATGATGATCGGCCTGCCCGGCAATCCGGTCTCCGCCATGGTCTGCGGCCATGTCTTCGTCGCCCCGGTGATCCGCGCCATGCTCGGTCAGGGCGCCGCGCCGCAGCCGCGCAGGAGCGCCGTTCTCGCAAGCCCGCTCCCCGAAAACGGCCCCCGCGAGCATTACCTGCGCGCCACGCTTGGACCCGAGGGCATCACTGCCTTCGAACGGCAGGATTCCGCCCTCCTGAGCGTGCTCAGCGCCGCCAATGCGCTGATCGTCCGCCCCGTACGGGACCCGGCGCGGGACAAAGGCGAGACCGTCGACTACATCCCCATCTGACACAAACCCGGCCAGCACATGGCAATGTTTCGTTAACCAAGGTGACCGGATAATTGCCGTGTCGCCCCCGCAGGCCCGTGACTTGTCCACAGGCAACGGGTTGACACAAAACGTGAACACGCGTAGAACAAAAGTTGACGAACATCCCAAGAAGGGGCCGGGCATGCTGACACGCAAACAACTCGATCTTTTGGAATTCATCAACAAGCGCATGATGCGCGACGGCGTTCCGCCGAGCTTCGACGAGATGAAGGACGCGCTCAACCTGCGCTCCAAGTCCGGCATCCACCGGCTCATCACGGCGCTGGAGGAGCGCGGCTTCATCCGCCGTCTGGCGCACCGGGCGCGGGCCATCGAGGTGGTCAAGCTGCCGGAAAGCCTGGGCTCCCGCCCCGCCGGGTTCACGCCGAAAATCATCGAGGGCGACCGCCCCGACCGCACGCCGCCACAGGCGCAACCCTTCGAAACGGAGGCGAACGCGCTGCCACTGCTGGGCCGCATCGCCGCCGGTGTGCCGATCGAGGCGATCAACGATCCCGCCCCGATGATCGGCGTGCCGCCGCAGATGCTCTCCGGGCGCGGGCGGCACTATGCGCTTGAGGTCAAAGGGGAATCGATGATCGAGGCCGGCATCAACGACGGCGACGTGGTGATCATCGCGGAAACCACTGTCGCGCAGGAGGGCGACATCGTCGTGGCGCAGGTCGAGGGCTATGAGGCCACGCTCAAGCGTTACCGCCGCAAGGGGGACATGATCACGCTGGAGGCCGCAAACCCGGCGTTCGAATCCCGCGTCCTGCCTGCGGGCAGCGTCTCGGTGCAGGGCAAGCTGGTCGGGCTGATCCGCACCTACTGAGCCTTGGCGACAGTGACAGGCGCGGGCTCCGGCCCGTGCCACAGCCTGTGCCCCGACACCTCCGCCGCCGTCACCACGCGCGGCCCCTCCTGCCGCATCCAGATCGCCACCGAACCCGTGCGGCGCAGCGAGACCGGATCGAACCGCAGGCACGGCCCGTCCAGCGCGAGGTCGACGCTGGCCACGACGATCTGCCCCGCCGTGCATCGCGTCCAGTCCGCCACCCCGCGCTTGCCCTGCAGGTGCACCACCTCGTAGGGGCCGATCTTCGCGCGGCTCTCCTTGCCCTGCGGCCCGGGCCAGAGCGCCGCCGCCCCGGCCTGCGACGTGCCGGCCCCGTCATTTTCCAGCCAGGTCTCCGCGATGAACCCCGCGCCGCTCTCCCGCGACAGGGCGCGGCCCTCTGTGGTCATCAGCCCGACAATCGCCCCGGTGTCGGCGATCAGGATCGCGGGGCGGTCGGACAGGGTCCAGATCACCGTACCCGCGATCATCGGCACCAGGCCAAGCCCCCGCCCCCGGCCCCGCCACAGGCACAGCACCAGCCCACCGAAGGCGATCAGCGGCAGCACGATGCGCGGCGGCGCGACCACGGGATTGACCGCCCCGGGCCAGCCCGCAACCGTATCCGCCACCCCGAGAATCCAGTCCAGCCCGAGGCCCATCACCGCCAGCGCGATCCAGTCCAGCCCGAGGGGCATGAGGACGGCGGCCAACACCGCCATCGGCATGACGATCAACCCCATGACCGGCACCGAGACGAGGTTGGCCAGCAAGCCATAGCTGGCCGACTGGTTGAAATGCGCCATGCCCACCGGCGCCGTCGCCAGCCCCGCCACCGCCGAGGAGACCACGAGGCCCAGCACCGGCCCGGTCCAGCGCGGCCAGTCGCGTCCGGCACGGCTCAGGTTGATCCATTCGAAGACCGCCACCAGCGCCGTGGTTGCGGCAAAGGACATCTGGAATCCCGGACCGAACAACGCTTCCGGGTGCAGCACCAGCACGATCAGCGCCGCCAGCGCCACCGCCCGCAGGCTGATCGCCCGCCGCTCCAGCATCACCGCCGTCAGCGCCACCGCCGCCATGACAAAGGCCCGCTCCGTCGCCACGTTGCCCCCCGACAGCAGGAGGTAGCCAAAGGCGGCCACCAGCGCCCCGCCCGCCGCCCATTTCTTCACCGGCGCGTGGTGCCTCAGGCGCGGGACCAGCAGAAGTCCAAACCGCAGCACGCCGAAGACGACCCCCGCGAGCAGCCCCATGTGCAGCCCGGAGATGGCCAGCAGATGCGCAAGGTTGCTGTCCCGGAGCGCCTGCAGCGTGCCCTGCGACATGGCGGAGCGGTCGCCGGTCATCACGGCGGCGGCAAAGGCCCCCGCTTCGCCGTCCAGCGCCGCCCGCACCCGGTCCGCCAGCGCCATCCGCGCCTTGAACACCCATTGCCCCGCCCCCGGCGGCTCCAGCAGCAAGACCGGGTTGCGGGTGTAGCCGATGGCGCCGATCCGCTGGAACCAGGCGTGGCGTTTGAAATCGAAGCCGCCGGGTTCAACCGCCCCGCCGGGAGCACTCAGGTGGCCGGTGAGGATGATCACCGCGCCGGGCTCCGGGTCGAGGAAGCCCTGATCGCCATGCAGCGAGACCCGCACGCGGGCCGGCGTCCGGCCCGGGTCCATGCGCTCCAGCACCACCCGGTCCAGCGTCAGCCGCACCGCGTCGGAGGCGGAGCGGTCGATGTCCACGATCCGCCCCTCGATGGCGCCGTAATAGCGGAAGTCCAGCACCGGCCCGGCGACCCAATGGGTCTTCAGCCCGGCAAGGCCGAACCCCGCCGCGACCAGAACCAGCGCCGAGACCAGCGGGCCGGAGATCACGCCGGCAAAGCGCAGCCAGACCAGCCAGGGCACGACTGCTGCGAGGCACAGCCCCAGCGCCAGCCCCGAGGGCTCGACCCGCAGCGCGAAATACAGCCCGATCCCGAGGCCGAGGCAGACCGGCGCCCAGGGAAAAAGAAAGCCGCGCTGCCCCAGCAGCACGCCCTCGAGCCATGAAAAGAACCCTGCCATCGCTTGCCCCGCATCGGGCGGGCCTTTAAGGAACGGCCCAAGCTACCCGCACCACCGTTATCAAAAGGTTAACCAAGATGACCGAAGTCGTGACCCGTTTCGCCCCCTCGCCCACGGGATACCTGCACATCGGCGGCGCTCGGACCGCTTTGTTCAACTGGCTGTTCGCCCGGGGACGCGGCGGCAAGTTCCTTCTGCGGATCGAGGATACGGACCTCGCCCGCTCGACGCCGGAGGCGACGGCGGCGATCCTGCGCGGCCTCGACTGGCTCGGCCTCGACTTCGACGGGGAGGCGGTGAGCCAGGCGGCAGGCGCGGCGCGGCACCGGGAGGTGGCGCTGGAGTTGCTGGCCAAGGGCGCGGCCTACAAGTGTTTCTCGACCCAGGAGGAGATCGAAGCCTTCCGCGAGCAGGCCCGCGAGGAGAAGCGCTCGACCCTGTTCCAGTCGCCCTGGCGCGATGCCGACCCGTCGACGCACCCGGACGCGCCCTACGCCATCCGCCTCAAGACCCCGACGGACGGCGAGACCGTGATCGACGACCAGGTGCAGGGCAAGGTCACGATCCGCAATGACCAGCTCGACGACATGATCCTGCTGCGCTCCGACGGCACGCCGGTCTACATGCTCGCCGTGGTGGTCGATGACCATGACATGGGCGTCACGCATGTGATCCGGGGTGACGACCACCTGAACAACGCGGCGCGGCAGATGGGCATCTATACCGCCATGGGCTGGGATGTGCCGGTCTGGGCGCATATCCCGCTGATCCACGGGCCGGACGGCAAAAAGCTGTCGAAGCGTCACGGGGCGCTCGGCGTGGAGGAATACCAGGCCATGGGCTATCCGGCCGCGGGCATGCGCAACTACCTGGCGCGGCTCGGCTGGAGCCACGGCGATGACGAATTCTTTACCGATGATCAGGCAAAGGAATGGTTCGACCTCGAAGGAATCGGCAAGGCGCCCGCCCGGCTGGACTTCAAGAAACTGGAAAACACCTGCGGCTTGCATATCGCCGCGGCGGAGGATGCTGCGCTGCTGCAAGAACTGGAGGCATTCCTTGACGTCACCGGCGCTCCGGCCCTGACCGAGGCGCAGCGAGACACCCTGTCGCGGGGCATGTACTGCCTCAAGGAACGCGCCAAGACCTTCCCGGAACTGCTTGAAAAAGGGCACTTTATCCTGACAGATACCCCTGTCGTCCCGGACGAGAAGGCTGCGAAGACACTCGATCCGGTATCCCGTGGTATACTGGCTACGTTGACGCCGCACTTGCAAAATGCTAGCTGGACGCGAGATGATCTGGAGGCGGTGATGAACCGCTTCGCCGAAGACGAGGGGACCAAGTTCGGAAAGCTGGCCGGGCCGCTGCGGGCGGCGCTGGCAGGCCGGACGACCACCCCGAGCGTCTTCGACATGATGCTGGTGCTGGGCCGGGACGAAACCCTCGCCCGCATCGAGGCGGCCGGCAGCGGGGCCTGAACCCCGGGCGGCCATGTGACTTAGACTGGCGCGGGCCTGAACGGCCCCGCCCCACCGTTTGAACGAAGGGATGACAAGCATGGCTGAACCGACAAAGACCGCAACGCTCACCATCGACGGCACGAGCTACGACCTGCCGGTGCACTCGCCGACCGCGGGCCCGGACGTGATCGACATCCGCAAGCTCTATGGCTCGGCGGGCGTGTTCACCTACGACCCGGGCTTCACCTCTACCGCCTCCTGCGACAGCACCATCACCTTCATCGACGGCGACGAGGGCGTGCTGCTGCACCGGGGCTATCCGATCGACCAGCTGGCGGCGAAATCGCATTACCTCGAAGTCTGCTTCCTGCTGCTCTACGGCTACCTGCCGAAGGCGGAGGAACTCGAGAACTTCGAGAACACCATCACCCGCCACACCATGATCCACGAGCAGATGCACAACTTCTTCCGCGGCTTCCGCCGCGATGCGCATCCGATGGCAACCATGGTTGGCGTGGTCGGCGCCATGTCCGCCTTCTACCATGACAGCACCGACATCGCCGACCCGCGCCAGCGCGAGATCGCCTCGCACCGGCTGATCGCCAAGATGCCGACGATCGCGGCGATGGCCTACAAGTACTCCATCGGCCAGCCTTTCGTGTACCCGCGCAACGATCTCGATTACGCGGCGAACTTCCTGCACATGTGCTTTGCGGTGCCGGCGGAAGAATACCATGTGAACCCGATCCTGAGCCGCGCCATGGACCGGATCTTCACCCTGCACGCCGACCACGAACAGAACGCCTCGACCTCCACGGTGCGTCTGGCCTCCTCCTCCGGTGCAAACCCGTTTGCCTGCATCGCCGCCGGCATCGCCTGCCTCTGGGGGCCGGCGCACGGCGGCGCGAACCAGGCCTGCCTGGAAATGCTCAAGGAAATCGGCTCGCCCGACCGCATCCCCGAGTTCATCGCCCGCGCCAAGGACAAGAACGATCCGTTCCGCCTGATGGGCTTCGGTCACCGCGTCTACAAGAACTTCGATCCCCGCGCGACGGTGATGAAGCAGTCGGCGGACGAGGTGCTCGACCTGCTCGGCGTCGAGAACAACCCGATCCTCGCCACCGCGAAGGAACTGGAGAAGCAGGCGCTGGCCGATCCCTACTTCGCCGAGAAGAAGTTGTTCCCGAACGTCGACTTCTACTCCGGCATCATCCTCGAGGCGATGGGCTTCCCGACCTCAATGTTCACCCCGATCTTCGCGCTCTCGCGCACGGTCGGCTGGGTGTCACAGTGGAAGGAGCAGCTCAACGATCCGCAGATGAAGATCGGCCGCCCGCGCCAGCTCTACATGGGCGAGACGCTGCGCGACTACGTGGATATCGAGAACCGCTGAACTCTTCGCTTCCCGGACACAGACGAAAGGGCCGCCCGGATCGGGCGGCCCTTTTTCGTGGCTGCTGCCCCTGCTTTGGGAGAGCGATTTCGCCCCGCTTGCGCGGGGCGACCAACGCGCGCCCTGCGGGCGCGCGTCAAAATTTTGCCGGAACAAAATTTTCCTTCGGGGGCTTTGCCCCCGGAGCCCCCAGGTATTTGGAGACCAGAGAAGACAGGGGGCCGTCCCGCCGTCAGTTGCCCTCGTAGGCCGCCGGGCGTTTTTCGAGGAAGGCCATGACACCCTCGCGGAAGTCGCGGGTCTTGCCGCATTCCCCCTGCAGTTTCGCTTCCACCGCCAGTTGCCCTTCGAGGTCCTTCTCGAAGGCGCCGCGCAGGGCTGTCTTGAGGTGGCTGTAGGCGGTCGTCGGACCCTTGGCCAGATGCGCGGCCCGGGCGCGCCAGTGGGCGTCGAACGCCTCGTCCGGAACGGCCTCCCAGATCATGCCCCACTCGTCCGCCTGCCGCGCGGTGATGCGGTCGGCAAAGAGGGCCGCGCCCATGGCCTTGGCGAGTCCGATCTGGCGGGGCAGCGCCCAGGTGCCGCCCGCGTCCGGGATCAGGCCGATCCGGGTGAAGGCCTGCATGAAGAAGGCGCTTTCTGTGGCGATGACCACGTCGCAGACGAGAGCAAGGTTCGCCCCTGCCCCGGCCGCCGCGCCGTTCACCGCGGCAATGACCGGCAGCGGGCAGTCGGTGATCGCCTTGAGCATCGGCACGTATTCGTCGCGCAGCACCCGCTCCAGATCGAGACTGTCGATGCTGCTGGCATCGCCGAGATCCTGCCCGGAGCAGAAGGCCGGGCCGTTCGCCGTCAGCACCACCACCCGCGCCGTCTTGCCCGCGCGGGTGATGGCGTCGGTCAGCTCCGCCCGCATCTGGGTGTTGAGCGCGTTCATCACGTCCGGCCGGTTCATCGCGATCACCGCGATGTCATCGGTCAGATCGAAGGTGATGGTCTCGTAGATCATGGCGGGGCTCCCCTGTTGGTCGGCGCCATCAAATACGCGCCAGCCTGGAAAGGCAAAGCGAAACGCCGCGTCACGCCGGCCTTCGGACAGCGTTGCCTTTTCCGGCGCACAGGATACCTTTGCGCCATGAGTTACAAACCCGATAGCTACACCGATCTCGCGCCGTACCTGCTGGTCGAGGACCCCTTGCAGGTGCTGGATTTCTGCGAAACCGTCTTCCGGGCCGAGCGCCTGCGGGTCATCATGGACGGCGCGCGCGTCATGCATGCGGAGTGCCGGATCGGCGATACCGTTCTGATGATGGGCGGGATGGCGGGCGCGGGGGCCATGCTGCATCTCTACCTGCCCGATCCCGAGGCCGCCTTCGCCCGCGCGCTGGAGGCCGGGGCCGAGGAAGTCCAGCCGATTATGGACAAGGGCGATGGCGATCTGCGCGGCGGATTCCGCACGCCCTGCGGGACGACGTGGTACGTGGCCCGGCAGATCGGCTAAGGCCGGTCAGCTCTTGAGAATTTCCTCGAGGCGCTTGCGTTCTTCCGCGCTCAGCCCGGCCTCCGTCACCGCCGGTGCCGTGGCGCGGCGGCGGAGGTAAGCGAAAGCGATGCCCATGGCGAGCACGAAGAGCAGCGGCCCCGCTGCCCAGAGCAGCGCGTTCCAGCCGCTGGAGGTGGGTTTGAGCAGGACGAACTCGCCGTAGCGGTCGACGATGAAGGCGACGACCTCCTCGTCCGTATCCCCGGCGGTGATGCGCTCGCGCACCAGCACCCGCAGGTCATGGGCCAGGGAGGCGTTGCTCTCGTCGATGCTCTCGTTCTGGCAGACGAGGCAGCGCAGCCCGGCGGAGATCTCCCGGGCGCGGGCTTCCTGCGCCGGATCGTCGAGCATCTCGTCCGGTTGGACCGCCAGCAGGGCGGTGGCCACCAGAGCCAGAAGCACCGCCAGAAGGTAGGGCGGGGCCATGCCCCGCATCCGTGCCAGCACAGTCATTCCGCCGGCACCCCCTGCACCGGGGCCGCCTTCCGCGCTCCCGCCGCGACGCGATACCGCCGGTCGGACAGGCTCAGCAGGCCGCCGAAGGCCATGATCAGGCAGCCGGCCCAGATCCAGTTGGCCAGCGGCTTGATGTAGGTCCGGATGACCCAGCCGCCGCCGTCCTGCGCGTCGCCGATCACCAAGTAGACGTCCCGCATGAAGCGGTAGTCGATGGCCGCCTCGGTGGTCGGCATCTTCGCCACCGGGTAGTTGCGCTTCTCCGGGTACAGCCGCGCGATCTCCGCCCCGTCCTGCCGAACGATCACGTCACCCTGCGTCGCGAACCAGTTCGGGCCCTGCACCCTCTGCACATCCACCAGCTCGATCTCGAACTGACCCACCGTGTAGGGCTCGCCCGGTTTGGCGACGCGGATGTCTTCCACGTCCCAGGCCATCAGCCCGGCGATGCCGAGCATGGTGATGCCGAGCCCCGCATGGGCCGTTGCCTTGCCCCATTCGGCCCGCGGCAGGCGCAGCAGGCGCGTGACATCGCGCGACTGCCCCAGACGCGACAGCAGGTCCGTGACCGCCCCCGCCACCAGCCAGGTCCCGAGGAACACGCCCACCGGGCCGAGCAGGCTGCGGTCCGACTGCATCGCCCAGACCAGCCCCGCCACCGCCACCGCCAGCACGAACGCCGGGACCAGCGCCTTGATCACGCGCCCGGCCTTGCCGCGCTTCCAGCCAATCATCGCGCCGACGGGCAGCAGCAGGCCGAGCATGATCATGAACGGCGGGAAGGCCATGTTGAAGAACGGCGCCCCGACGGAGAGCTTGCGGTCAAACGCCATCTCCGCGACCAGAGGCCAGAGCGTTCCGACGAAGACCACGAAGGAGGCCACCGCCAGCAGGATGTTGTTGGCGACGAGCGCACTTTCGCGGCTGACCACGCCGAAGACGCCCTTGGCCTCCATCACGTTGGCCCGCGCGGCAAAGAGCGTCAACGCCCCGCCGGTGAAGAACACGAGGATGCCGAGGATGAAGACGCCCCGCTCCGGGTCGTTGGCGAAGGCATGGACGGAGGTCAGCACGCCCGAGCGCACGATGAACGTGCCGATCAGCGAGAAGCCGAAGGCGATGATTGCCAGCAGCACGGTCCAGCTCTTCAACGCCTCGCGCTTTTCCACCACGATGGCGGAGTGCAACAGCGCCGCGGCGAAGAGCCAGGGCATGAAGGAAGCATTCTCCACCGGGTCCCAGAACCAGAACCCGCCCCAGCCCAGTTCGTAGTACGCCCACCAGGACCCCAGCGCGATGCCGATGGTCAGGAAGACCCATGCCGCCAACGTCCAGGGCCGGACCCAGCGGGCCCAGGCCGCGTCCACCCGGCCCTCGATCAGCGCCGCCACGGCAAAGCTGAAGCAGATCGAAAGCCCGACATAGCCGAGGTAGAGGAACGGCGGGTGAAAGGCCAATCCGGGGTCCTGCAGCAGCGGGTTGAGATCCGTGCCGTCCATCGGCGGAACACCCATGCGCAGGAAGGGGTTGGAGGTGAACAGCGTGAAGGCGAGGAAGGCGACCCCGATCGAGGCCTGCACCGAGAGCACCCGGGCCTTCAGCGACGGTGGCAGGTTGCCCCCGAACCAGGCCGCCATGGCCCCGAACAGCGCCAGGATCAGGCACCAGAGCAGCATGGAGCCCTCGTGGTTGCCCCAGACGCCGCTGACCTTGTAGAGCATCGGTTTCGCGGAATGGCTGTTGTTGTACACCAGTTGCAGCGAGAAATCGGACGTCACGAAGGCGTGGGTCAGCGCGGCGAAGGCGATGCCGACCAGCACGAACTGCGCCGTCGCGGCGGGCTCCGCAAGGGCCATCCACCCGGGCCTGTGCGTCGAGGCGCCGATCATTGGTACGATCATCTGAACCACCGCCACGAAGAGCGCGAGGATCAGGGCGAAATGTCCGAGTTCTGTTATCATGCCCCCCTTATAGGCGCGGTCCGGTGACAGGCCAAACGGAATTGACGCGCCGCCGCGTTCACATTGTCGCGGGCGCATGTCTCTTGACGGCAAAGGAAAAGGCCGCCCCGGAGCGCGGTGGCGACCTTCTGCCCTGTTGGAAGTCGCTGTCGCTCAAATCGCCCGCTTGCGCCGCCGCATCGCCGCGAGGCCGCCAAGCGCCCCGACCAGCAGCACCGCGCTCGCGGGCAGCGGCACGGCGGAGACCGTGCGCAGCGCGCTGGCGGTCGGGTCCTGGGTCGCCGTCAACACCCCGTATTGCGACCCGGCGATGCCGTAGCCGTACACGCTCATGTTGGTGCTGCGCAGAACCTGCGCATCGCCAAGCCAGGCCAGCGAGGTCGTCGCCAGTGTGCCGGGCGCAGTGAAATAGGTGGGGGTGGTGTTGTTGCCGCCGAAGCTGAATTGCACCTGGTTCAGGTCGATGATGCTGGCGCCGCCCTGGGCAGTGGTGAAACTCATCCCGTCGTTCTGATCGAGGTCAGGGCAGGCATATCTGTGCACGGAGAAGCAGGCCGGATCCCAAAGCGGATTGCGCCCGTCCACCACGTATCGGATGGTGAAGCTGTGCCGGTTCAGCGAGGCGGTGGAGAATTGCGCCTCCACCCAGTCGATGGGCGCCACGTCTGAGCCCTTGCGCAAATAGCCGGTCACACCCGAGCCCTGCCCGTAGAAGGTACTGGTATTGCCGTTGCCCGAGCCCTGCGTGGTCGGCACGATGGTGTCCGGATCGTAGGTAAAGCCAAAGGTCCAGGTGATCGGCGCGAGGATCGCACCGCCGCCGTAAGCCGAGCCGTAAGAGGCGGTGACGTCCATTTCGTAGGTGATCGGCAGGGCATCCGCCGTCTGTGTGAAACAAAGCGCCGCAAGCGCGGCCAGAGTAGTCCGAATCATTTGGTCCGCCGGTATCAAGTCATTGAATGTGCGACTGTCATCGCTGACGTGGCGCAATCCTGTCAACCGTTGTACGGGCGGTCCTTGCCGGACATCGCGCCACTCTGTGCGCCTCGTGCTGCTACTCCAGGCACATCTCAATCAACGATTGAACGTCCTTTGAGAGAACACGCCGAAAGGCCGCACCCCGGATGCGGAGCGCGGCCTCTGCCTCGCGTTTCAACGCATCGTAGGGCGGGGCTGTGCCCCGCACCCCTCACCGGCCGATGCGCCAGTCTTCCAACGCCGGGTTCGCGCCGCCGCCGTCACCTTCGTCCGGCGCGCCCGTGTCCGGCACCGCCGCAGCCCCCACCGATGGCGTCACATCCCGCAGCGCCTCCACGTCGCGCACGGTGCGCACCACCTGTGGCACCGCCGCCATGCTCGCCGCGATCTCGCGCTGGAAGTCCTGACCTTTCGCCTGATGGCGTGCGCCGAAGTAGAAGCTCACGATGGCTCCGAGCAGCCACCACAGCGGCTCCGGCACCAGCGCGATGCCCGCCATGCGGGCCGCGAACCAGACCGGGTCCACCATCGCGGCAACGAACATCCCCATCGTCCCCAGCGCCATCATGGGGCGCGGGATTCGGTTCAGCGCGTCCATCAGCCGGTCGAACCAGCCGCGCTGCACCAGTTGGAACTCGCGCCCGAACTGTTCCAGCGCCGCCGACTGGTACACGGCGCCCCGCGCGGCCTCGTTCTCGGCGTTGACGCGGAACACCTCCGCCGTCTGCGCCACCACGTTGCGGCCGTTGCCGAACAGCAGGCCGAACAGCCCGTCGATCATCCCCATACCGCCACCCGCGCCGCGAATTCCGCGTCCGTCATGTGATAGCGCGGCGAGATGAACTCCTCCGCCCGCTTGATCCAGCCGCCCTTGCCGCCTGCCCTTGTGCGGGCGTATTTGCGCGAGGCCGGACGGCGGTCCGCGATCCCGAAGTAGTAGTTGCGCCGGGCGATCCCGTAGGCATCCACCATGTGGCTCGGCGCCTTGGCAAAGGCCCGCGCGGCAGCAGCGATGGTGCGCGGCCCGATGGCCCCGTCCACGGTCACCGGCTCGTCCATGTCGTTCAGCAGCCGTTGCAGGATCTTCACCGCATTGCTGCCAGCGTTGACATACATGTCGAACACCGAGCCCTGCAGCGGCGCCGGCAGCTCCGCGATGCGCGGGCGCAGGAAATAGTGCTGGAGGAAGATCTCCACCGCCTGCTCCCGGCTCAGCCGCTTCACATCCGCCGCCGTCACCGTGCCATCGCCGTCCAGATCCAGCCCGAGACTGCGCATGGTGTGGATCGTGACGCCGTATTTCGTCGCCCCGCCCGGATCGTCGGGGTCATTGACATAGCCACCCTCACGGGCAACGATTTCCTCGGCCATCTGCCGAACGCTCTGTGCCATCCTGATGCCTCCTGCTCGAAGCGGTTTCGCGTGGCACAAGGATTCGGCAGAGGAGTTAACCAAGTTTGAGCACAGCGCCCGGTGCCCCCGGAGACAACATGAGCGACCCCCGACAAGCCGATGAGATCATTCGCCTTCTGGACCTTCAGCCGCATCCGGAGGGTGGCCATTACCGCCAGACATGGATCGCCCCGGACAAGGGACGACGCCCCGCCGGCACCTGCATCTATTTCCTGCTGAAGGCGGGAGAACGCAGCCACTGGCACCGCGTCGACGCCGCCGAAATCTGGCACTTCTACGCAGGTGCCCCGCTCATCCTGTCCCTGTCGGAGACCGCGCAAGGCCCCCGCACCGACCTCCCCCTCGGACCGGACCTCCTGTCAGGCCAGCGCCCGCAGATCATCGTCCCACCGCACCATTGGCAGGCCGCCCGCAGCACCGGCGACTGGACCCTCGTTGGCTGCACCGTCTCCCCCGCCTTCCGCTTCGAGGGTTTCGAGCTGGCCCCCGAAGGCTTCGACATCCCCTGAAACGCAAAACGCCCGGACCGAAGTCCGGGCGCAAAACTCGCTACGTGCCTTTGACGGGAACCTGGGGTCAGTTCCAGAAGCCTTCGTCAACGTTTTCGAGGCTCTTGAGTTCCTCCAGGCTGTACGGCGTCACGATGGCGTAGGACACGTCATCCACCGGCACCAGCTTGACGTTGTCGATCGGCAGCATCACGTGCTTGTCGCCAATGTCGAGGAAGCCGCCGACCTCGGCGATCACACCCTTGAACGAGCCGTCGGAGGCCAGGACGATGTCCTCGATCTCACCGACCTTGTCCCAGTTCTCGCCAACCGCGTCGAACATCAGGTCGCCGTCCCACACCATGTCGGTGCTTTCGGTCATGGTGTACACGGCGCCGTCGATCATGTCGCGGGCACGGATGTACTGCGCCATGTCGGTCACACCGTCGGTCATCTCGTCAGCGGTCTCGGCCATCTCGGTCGTGGCGTTGTCCATCGCGCCCTCAACGGCCTCGGCCCCTTCGGCCATCTCGGTTGCGGCCTTGTCCATCGCGCCTTCGACAGCCTCGGCCCCTTCGGCGATCTCCTGCTCCGCTGCGTCGGCGGCTTCGTCGATCTCCTGACCGGCTTCGGCCATCTCGTTCTGCGCTTCGTCGGCAAGGGTGGTGCCGTCGGCGGATTCGGACTGCTCCATCAGCAGCGGCTGGTTCGGGTCGTCGCTGGCATCCGAAGACTGCGCGACGGCAAAGGTCGGCACAACCATAAGGGCAGCGATGGCGGTCAGAGTGGTGCGTTTCATGATCAGAACTCCTTGCGTTCAGGATTTGAATCCACAACCAAGGCGCCCGGATTTCGTTCCGTGGGTCCGCGATATTTTTTCACGGACCCGTGTAGATCACCGATTTTCCTGCACAAAACCAATAAGCTGCGCGGTCGATCCATCCTTGCCCGCCACCGGAGCCTCGCCCGTGACCATCGGACCCAGCGCCGTCGCCAGTTCCTTCCCGAGCTCAACCCCCCATTGATCGTAGGAATTGATGTCGAGGATCACCCCCTCCACGAACACCCGATGTTCATAGAGCGCGATCAGCTTGCCGAGCGTCTCCGGATCGAGCTTCGGATAGACCAGCGTCGTGGACGGGCGGTTGCCCGGGAATACCCGGTGCTTCGCCTGCCGCTCCAGTTCCGCGCCCTCGAATTTGCCCGCGACCTTGCCCCGCGCCTCGTCCAGGTCCCGCCCGCGCATCAGCGCCTCGGACTGCGCGAGGCAGTTGGCGATCAGCAGGTCATGGTGATGCCGCAGCGCCGGCTCATGCCCGCTCGCGGCGACCATGAACTCGCACGGAATGACCCGCGTGCCCTGATGGATCAGCTGATAGAAGGCATGCTGGCCATTCGTGCCCGGCTCGCCCCAGACCACCGGCCCGCTGTCATACGGCAAATCGGTGCCATCCATGGCCACCCCCTTGCCGTTGCTCTCCATCTCCATCTGCTGCAGGTACGCCGGGAACCTTGCCAGCCGGTTATCATAAGGCAACACGGCCCGCGTCGCATGGCCAAGCCCCTGATTGTGCCAGATCCCCACCAACGCCAGCAGCACAGGCATGTTCTCCGCCAGAGGCGCGTCGACGAAATGCCGGTCCATGGCCTCCGCCCCGCGCAGGAAGGCGCGGAAGTTGTCCGGGCCGATGGCGATCATCAGCGACAGACCAATCGGCCCCCACATGCTGTAGCGCCCGCCGACCCAATCCTCGAAGCCGAGCACCCGTTCTTCGGGAATGCCGAACGCGCCCGCCTTCTCGACGTTGGACGACAGCGCGATGAACTTGCCCTCGGCGCTCACGCCCTTCTCCTGCAACCATGCCTTGGCCGTGGCCGCGTTGGTCATGGTTTCAATCGTCGTGAAGGTCTTCGACGCCACGATGAACACCGTATGCGCCGGGTCGCAGCGTTTCAGCGTATCGGCAATGTCCGCCCCATCCACGTTGGAGACGAAATGGCAGCGCGGCCCGTCATGGTAGGGCGCCAGCGCCAGAACGCCCATCGCCGGGCCGAGGTCCGAGCCGCCGATGCCGATATTGACCACGTCGGTCACATCGCTCTCCCGCACCGCATCCGCCAGCGCCTCCATCCGGCCCAGCGTCGCCAGCACCTCGGGCATCACGTCGACGCCGTCCACCAGCACCGGCCGCCCTTCGAGATTGCGCAGCGCCGTGTGCAGCACCGCCCGTCCCTCGGTCTCGTTGATCTTTTGCCCGGCGAACATCGCATCGCGCCGCGCCGCAACCTGCGCCGTGTCGGCCAGCGCCAGAAGCGCGTCCCGGATGCCCGCGTCCACCTGCGTCTTCGAGTAATCGAACAGCATCCCGAGCGCCGTCAGGCTGAACGCCTCCGCCCGGCCCGCGTCCGCGAACAGGTCCTCGATCCGGCGATCTCCGAGCCCTGCGGCCTTTTCCTTCAGTGTCCCGAACATGATCCCTCACTCCGCCCAGTGAACCACGGCGCCCGACAGCACCGCGTTGATCGGCGCTTCCAGCGCCGGTTTGCCCTTCGCCGAGTCCAGCGCCGCGCGTTTCTCGGCCCCGAAGATCAGCACGTGTTTCGCCAGCGCGCCGTTGAGCACCTCCGCCGTCAGCGTGATGCGCGGCTCCGGTGCGCCCGGAGCACGCATCGGCAGCAGCACCGGCGCGTCCGGACGCAACGCCTCCTCCAGCCGGTCCGCGCCGGGAAAGAGCGACGCCGTGTGCAGGTCCGCCCCCATCCCGAGCAGCACCACCGCAAGCGGCATGTTGGCCGCGATCGGCTCGGCCAGCGCCTCCAGCGCCCCTTCCGGCTCCGGATAAGGCGCGTAGAGCGGCAGATAGCCCGCCGCCGCCGCCCGCTCCACCAGGAGCCGCTCGCGCAGCAGCCGCGTGTTCGACCGCTCGTGATCCTCCGGCACCCAGCGCTCGTCCGTCAGCAACACATCGACCCGGTCCCAATCGAGCCGCGCCGCGCACAGATCGTCGAACACCGGCCCCGGCGAGGTGCCGCCCGGCACCGCAAAGGCCACCCGGTCGTTGTGCCGGAGCGCCGCCACGAGATCGCCCGTCAACCGCTGCGCCAGCGCGACGATCAGCTCCTCGCGGTCCTGATACCCGATGAATTCATAGCTCATGCCGACCTGTCTTTCCTTGTCGTCCCAGTCGCAAAACGCTCCGGTCCCCCGAAGCGTTTCCATGTCCTCACGTGCGGATGTCTCGCCACTTGCGACCGTCCCGGTGCAGCAGCATCAGCGCGTCGTCCGGCCCGGAGCTGCCCACGTCATATGGCTTCGGCACCTCGCCCCGCGCCTTCCACCCCTCGATGATCGGATCGGTCCAGGCCCAGGCCGCCTCCACCTCGTCGCCACGCATGAACAGCGTCTGGTTGCCCCGGATCACGTCCATGATCAGCCGCTCGTAGGCGTCCGGCACCTCCTCCGCATCCGGCCCCAGCGCATCGGCAAAACTCATGTCCAGCGGCACGTCCAGCAGACGCATCCCCCCCGGACCCGGCTCCTTGATCGTCACGCCAAGCTCCATGCCCTCGTTGGGCTGCAACCGGATGGTCAGAATATTGCGATGCCGCCCCGCGTCCGCCGGGAAGATCGAATGCGGCGCGTCCTTGAACACCACCGCGATCTCGCTCGCCCGCGACCGCAGCTTCTTGCCGGTGCGCAGGTAGATCGGGGTTCCCGCCCACCGCCAGTTCGACACATGCACCTTCATCGCGATGAAGCTCTCGGTAGTCGAGCGAGGATCGCCCGCATCCTCGCGATACCCCGGCAAATCGCCCTGCGCGTCATACTGCCCGCGCACGATGTGATGTGGCAGGACCGGGTCCAGCGCCCGGATCACCTTCAGCTTCTCGTCGCGCACCGCATCGGGCTCGAACCGCGCCGGCGGCTCCATGGCAATCAGGCACAGAAGCTGCATCAGGTGGTTCTGCACCATGTCCCGCATCGCGCCGGACTTGTCGTAATACTCGCCCCGGCCGCCGACACCAACGGTCTCCGCCACGGTGATCTGGATGTGATCGACGTATTGCGCGTTCCACAGCGGCTCGAACAGCACGTTGCCGAAGCGCACCGCCATCAGGTTCTGCACCGTTTCCTTGCCGAGATAATGGTCGATCCGGTAGATCTGGGTTTCGTGGAAATGCTCCGCCAGCGCCTTGTTCAGCGCCTTCGCCGAGGCGAGGTCATGGCCGAACGGCTTTTCCACCACCACCCGGCTCTCGTCATCGGCAAGGCCAAAGCTGCGCAGCCGCTCCGCGAGATCGCCGAACAGCGACGGGCCGACGGAGAAATAGAACGCCCGCACGACGCCCTCGCGCAGCCGCCCCTTCAGCGCCTCCCAGCCGCCGGTGCCCTTGGCGTCCACCGACTCGTAGAGGATCTTTTCAAGGAAGGCGTCCAGCGTGCCGTCCTCGCAGGCCCGCCCGCCGCCGAACTCCCGAATCGCTTCGGCGACCATCTCGCGGAAGCCCGCATCGTCCATGTCGGACCGGGCCGCGCCGATGATCCGCGCCTCGTCGGGCATCTGCCCGGAACAGAACCGCCGGAACAGCCCCGGCAGGATCTTGCGCCGCGCAAGATCGCCCGTGCCGCCGAAAATGACCAGATCGAACGGATCGACCGGAATGACGCGTGAAACCATGGCACGTTCCCTCACTTGCTGCGGGTCTGGGTACACCATCCGGCCCGTCCGGACAGCGGTTTTCAGCGCAGGTCTTGCTCCGTTAGCGCTAACTTGGGCACCTCATACCCCAGCTTTGCGCCCGTGTCTAACGTTGAAGTTCCGCTTCACAATGGCGTCAGGCGGATTCTGGGGTCTGGCCCCGCTCCCGGCTTTCCGGCACGGTGAGAAAAACGGCAGGAGCACACGCATGAAGGATAGCGCCCAGGCGAACAGCGGCAAATTCCTCGATCCGGACGTGACGGCGGACGGCTCGGAACGCGCCCGCGTGGCATTGAGTGACCCGCAGACACTGTGGTTCAACACCGGCACGCTGTGCAACATCACGTGCGCCAACTGCTACATCGAAAGCTCGCCCGAGAACGACCGCCTCGTCTACCTGACCGAGGCGGAAGTGGTGGATTTCCTCGATCAACTGGACGAGCGCGGCTGGGGCGTGCGCGAGATCGGCTTCACCGGCGGCGAGCCCTTCATGAACCCGGCGATGATTCCCATGGCCCGTGCGGCCCTCCTGCGCGGCTACGAAGTGCTGATCCTCACCAACGCCATGCGCCCGATGATGCGCCGCCGGGTGCGCGAGGGGCTGGAGGCGCTGCACCGCGACTTCGGCGACAAGCTGACCCTGCGCGTCTCGCTCGACCACTTCGACCCGCTCCACCACAACGCGGAACGCGGCCCCGGCACCTATGACAAGACGCTCGAAGGCATGCGCTGGCTGCGCGACACCGGCATCCGCATGGCCGTCGCCGGGCGCAGCCTCTGGCACGAATCCGACGCCGAGGCCCGCGCCGGCTATGCCGCCCTTTTCGACAGGGAAGGCTTCGCCATCGACGCGATGAACCCGGGCATGACCGTGCTTTTCCCCGAAATGGACACCGCCGTGGAGGTGCCGGAGATCACCACCGCCTGCTGGGGCATCCTGAAGAAGTCACCGAATAGCGTCATGTGCGCCTCCTCGCGCATGGTGGTCAAGCGTCGCGGCGTGGAGCGGCCTGCGGTGCTTGCCTGCACGCTGTTGCCCTACGATGCGCAATTCGAACTGGGGACGACACTGGAGGAGGCCGAACAGGATGTCCGCCTGAACCACCCCCATTGCGCGAAATTCTGCGTTCTCGGCGGAGCATCCTGCTCCGCCTAGGCGGAGCGTCCTGCTTCGCACGACCCGTTCAGATCAGACCGAACTCCTTCGCCGCGAACCAGCCGCCCGCCACCACCGCGGTCAGCAGGACCCACCAGCGATTCCACAGAGCCGTGGGACGAAAACAATAGCCGCATTGGCTGACGCCGAGGCGGTAACGGTGGTTACAGGCTTTGCAGCGGAACACACGGACTTTCATGGCGTCTATTGAACGCCCAATCGGCAGGCAGGCAATGCAAAACTTGTGCAACCCGCCTGATCGGGCCGGATGACCTGCCGTCACGGGTGACGCAACGGAGACGCTCACGCTGCCCTTGCATGGTCCCGGCCCCCATGCCACTCCTGAGCCGTCAGAAACAGGAGAGCGTCATGACGGCCCGCAAGATCATCATCGACACCGACCCGGGACAGGACGACGCGGTCGCCATCCTGCTGGCGCTGGCCTCGCCAGAGGACCTCGAGGTGCTCGGCATCACCTGCGTCGCCGGGAACGTGCCGCTGGAGCTGACCACCCGCAACGCCCGCATTGTCTGCGAACTGGCGGGTTTCCCGCAAACGAAGGTCTTCGCCGGCTGCGACCGCCCGCTCGGGCGCAATCTGGTGACGGCGGAGCATGTGCACGGCAAGACCGGCCTCGACGGCCCGACCCTGCCGGAGCCGACAATGCCGCTGCAGGACGGGCACGCCGTCGATTTCCTCATCGACACCCTGCGCCGCGAACCCGCGGGCAGCGTCACCCTCTGCCCTCTCGGCCCTCTCACCAATATCGCCACCGCCCTTGAAAAGGCCCCCGACATCGCCCCGCGCATCCGGGAAATCGTGCTGATGGGCGGCGCCTATTTCGAAGTGGGCAACATCACCCCCACCGCCGAGTTCAACATCTACGTCGATCCCGAGGCGGCGAAGATCGTCTTCGGCGCGGGCGTGCCGCTGGTTGTCCTGCCGCTCGACTGCACCCACAAGGCGCTGGTCACCACGCCCCGCAACGACGCCTTCCGCGCCCTCGGCACCCGCGTCGGCACCGCCGTCGCCCAGATGACCGACTTCTTCGAGCGCTTCGACCTCGCCAAATACGGCTCCGAGGGGGCGCCGCTGCACGACCCCTGTGTCACCGCCTACCTGATCGCCCCGCACCTGTTCTCCGGACGGCACATCAACGTCGAGATCGAGACCGAAAGCACCCTCTGCCGCGGCATGACCGTCGCCGACTGGTGGGGCGTGACCGACCGCGCGCCCAACGCGCTGTTCATCGGCGATCTGGACGCGGACCATTTCTTCGCGCTGCTGACCGAAAGGCTCGGGCGGCTGTCCTGAGCGGGCAAAAATTTTGCCGGGACAAAATTTTGTTCGGGGCTCTGCCCCGGACCCCGAGGGTATTTTCAGACCAGAGAAGACCAGGCGGCGGCTTCCTGCCTGAGCGGCTTGCTTCGGCCTGCGGGCGGGCATAGGGTTTGCGCGCAGCAGGTTATCCGTCAGGCAGGTCCCATGAAGTCGCTCCATCTCGCCGCCGAAGAGGATGCGGACAAGCTCCTGCCGCTTGTTGCCGCCTTCCATGCGGAACGGGGCTACGACAGCGACCTCGACCATGTCGCCAATGCCGTCGCCCCGATCCTCGCCGGATCGCCGCATGGCGCGATCTGGCTGATCGGGCCGCGCCGTGCCCCCGTGGGCTACATCTGCATCACCTTTGGCTGGAGCCTCGAATTCGGCGGGCTCGATGCCATCGTCGACGAGCTCTACATCCGCCCCGCCGTGCGCAAGCGCGGCATGGGCTTCGATGCCCTCAGCGGCATTGCCAAGGCGATGAAGGACGCCGGGGTCAAGGCGCTGCATCTCGAGGCCGACCGCTCCGACGATCGCCTGATCGGCTTCTACCGCCGCGCCCGCTTTGCGCCGCGCGAGGATTACATGTACATGAGCCGCATGCTGTGACGCCGATCCCCGCTCCCGAGGGTTTCGACGACTGGACGGGGCTGCTGGCCCTGATCCGTGGCAGCTTTGCCTATATGGACGGCGTCATCGATCCGCCCTCCTCCGCGCACCGCCTCACGCTCGAAACCCTGCGGGCACGCGCCCGCGCCGAACATCTCTACATCACCCCCGGCCCGCTCCTCGGCTGCGCCTTCTTCGCGCAGCGCCCGGAAGCGCTCTATATGGGCAAGCTCGCCATCGCCCCCGAAGCGCAGGGCCAGGGGCTGGGCCGGGCGTTCCTGCGGGAGGCCGAGACCCTCGCCCGCCGCCTGTCCCTGCCCCGGCTGCAACTCGAAACCCGCATCGAGCTGACCCGCAACCACGCCGCCTTCACCGCCTTCGGCTTCGCGATCACCGATCGCAAGGCGCACCCCGGCTTCACCCGCATCACCTCGGTGACCATGGAAAAGCCCCTCTCCTGACCCTATGTCCCCGGCATGACCCTGCACATTCCCTTCGACAACAGTTACGCCCGCCTGCCGCAGGGCTTCTTCGCCCCGCAAAGACCCACGCGGGTCAAGGCCCCCTCCCTCATCGCCTTCAACCACGCGCTGGCCGAGGAGCTTCAGATCCACGGCACCGACGATCCCGCCCTCGCCGCGCTCTTCGCCGGCAATGCCCTGCCCGAGGGCGCCACGCCCATCGCGCAGAACTACGCCGGGCACCAGTTCGGCCAGTTCAATCCCCAGCTTGGCGATGGCCGTGCGGTCCTGCTGGGCGAGGTCATCGACCGCAATGGACTGCGCCGCGACATCCAGCTCAAGGGCTCCGGCCCCACGCCCTTCGCCCGTCGCGGCGATGGGCGGGCATGGCTCGGCCCGGTCCTGCGCGAATACGTGGTCTCCGAAGCCATGCACGCGCTTGACGTGCCCACCACCCGCGCCCTCGCCGCCACCCGCACCGGAGAAGAGGTCTACCGCGACCAGCCCCTCCCCGGCGCCGTCCTCACCCGCGTCGCCTCCAGCCATATCCGTGTCGGCACCTTTCAGGTCTTCGCCGCGCAGCGCGATTACGACACGCTGCAAACGCTCTTCGACTACACCCAGGGCCGCCATTACCCGGAGGCCCATACGCCGAGCGACCTGCTCGCGGAAGTCTGTGACCGCCAGACCCGCCTCGTCGCGCAGTGGATGTCGCTCGGCTTCATCCATGGCGTGATGAACACCGACAACTGCACCCTCTCGGGCGAAACCATCGACTACGGCCCCTGCGCCTTTCTCGACGCCTACCACCCGGAGAAACGCTTCTCCTCCATCGACCGCTTCGGGCGCTACGCCTATGCGGCGCAGGCGGACATCATCCTGTGGAACATGGCACAACTGGCCACCGCCCTCGTGCCGCTCACCGACGATCAGGACAAGGCGGTGAAGGACTTCACCGAGATCATCCACGCCAGCGCCGACACCCTCCGCGCCGAATGGACCCGCCGCTTTGCCGCCAAGCTCGGCATCTCCGAGCCGGAGCCGGAGGACGCGCAGCTTGTCAGTGACCTCTTGGGCCTCATGCAGTCCGGCGCGTCCGACTTCACCAACACCTTCCGCAGCTTACTGGATGGCGCCCCGCGTGACCAGATCGCGGACCGGGTGGGCTTCGATCGCTGGCATGTCCGCTGGCAGGAGCGCATCCGGTCCGAGCCGGACCCGCAGGCGCTCATGGCCGCGAGCAATCCCGTCCTGATCCCGCGCAACCATCGGATCGAGGAAATGATCGCCGCCGCGGTGCAGGGCGACGACAGCCTCTTTCACCGCCTGAATGCGGCGCTGGCCAATCCCTTCGAGGCCAACCCCGACTTCGAAGACCTGCGCCGCGCTCCGACGACACAGGAAGAGGTCACGGCGACGTTCTGCGGCACGTGACGCGGTGGAATTTCAGCTGCGTTAACGAAATGTGACGCAAGGGAAAGCGTCCCGGCAGGATGGTATCGATACCATCGTAAGTCCCCGCAGGGCAATCTGTACGAAACTCGGCCCTTTTTGTACCAAACCCCGGAAACGCCCCCCGCAAGGCCGGTTTCGACACCCCCCAAATCTGTACGAAATTCGACAGGTTTTGTACCGACTTTCCGCGAATCCCGGCGGCAACGGGGGACCGGACGCCCCGTTAACCGCGCCGGACGGTGCATTAACTCCGCTTGCGGCGGACGTTGATGAGCACGATTCCCACCGCCACGAGCCCCAACGCGCCGAGGAACCCCGGCCCCACCGGCTCGTCCAGCAGCGCCCAGCCGAAACCCACCGCAAGCACCGGGGATAAAAAGGAAAACGCCGCGATGTCGGAGGCGGGATAGATCGCCATCAGGCGCAGCCAGAACAGGAACCCGAGGCTCGCTACCAGCACCGCCTGATAACCCATGCCCGCCCAATGCAGCCATGTCGGCTCCCGGAACAACGGTCCGAACAGGGGTGCCACGAATAGCAAAACAACAGCAGAAACAAAAAGTTGCCAGAAGAGTTGCGTCTCGTTGGAGCACTCGGACACCCGCGTCAGCCGCAGCGTCAGGGCGATCCCCGCCCAGCACAGCGCCGCCCCCAACGCCAGGACATCGCCGAACACGCTGCCTGCCGACAGGCTCACCGGATCGGCGAGCGCCCAGACCACCCCCGCCATCGCCAGCACCAATCCGATCCCCCGCCGCAAAGACAACGTCTCGCCCGGCAAAAGGAAGTGCGCGGTAAGGGCCAGCCAGACCGGCATCGAGTAGAACAGGATCGCCGAACGGGACACGGTGGTGTGATCCAAGGCCATGAAAAGCAAAAGGAATTCCACGCTGAACAACAGCCCGAGCAGCAACCCCGGCCCGAGGCTTTCACGCAGTCCGCGCACCGGGCGTTTCATCACCGCGGCCCAGATCAGCAGCACGCCGACCGCCAGCAGCGAGCGCAGCCCCGCCCCGAAGACCGGGCCGAATCCGCCGTTGGTCACCTTGATCACCACCTGGTTCAGGGCCAGCATCGCGGCAAACGCCACCATCCCCGCCGCCCCCGCCAGATCCATCCTGTCCTTGCGTTCCATGCCCCCATGGACACCGGAAATCCGCCGCCGTCAATCAACCCTGTGACTCCGCTGGAGAAATCTGCCAGTCTGGGTGGACAGGGCGAACGCCAACACACGGGGAAGGATTTTCATCATGGGTCTCATGGGAACTCTGGCAAAGATTGCAATCGGTTACGCGGCAGCACGCGGCGTCGACCGGCTGACCAAACCGCAACCCGGGCTGATCGGCGGCAGCGCCCAGCTCAAGGGCGAGCACCCGGCCAGCGCGCCCACCGCGCAGATGGGCCAGGCGATGTCCGGCAAGATGCCGGATATGCCACAGATGCCGAACAACCCGTTGAATTCCATGATGGAAACTTTCAAGCAGGGTGGCCTTGGCGCGATGATGCAGGGCATGGGCGAGGGCAACCCCATGGCGGACATGATGAAGAAGGTCCAGAACGGCACCATGGATCTGAACGCCATGATGGGCAGCGCGGGCACCGGCCTTGCGGGAATGCTCACCGCCGCCGCGGCAACGCAGGGCAAAACCGCCTCGGCCATGCTCGACGCCTTCAACACGAAGCAGACCAACCCGCAGGGCGAGGAGATGGCCGGCCTGATGCTGCGCGCCATGATCCAGGCGGCAAAGGCCGACGGCGGCATCGACGCAGCGGAGAAAGCCAAGATCCTGGAGACACTTGGCGATGACGCGGACGCGGAGGACAAGGCCTTCATCAAGACGCAGCTGGCCGCGAAGGTCGACCCGGAGACCCTCGCCGCCGATACCCCCGCAGCCTTGCGCACGCAGGTGTACAGCGCCTCGCTCATGACCATCACGGTCGATACCGCGGCGGAGGCGCAGTACCTCGACAGCCTCGCCAAGGCGATGGAGCTCGACGAGCCCACGGTCAACGCACTGCACATGCAGATGGGCCTGCAACCGCTTTACGCCTGACGCCGGTTTTGGCAAAAGGGTCGGACCCGTGACGAAGGCCCCGACATGACCCAAACCATCCTGGACAGATGCCGCGCCAAGGGCCTGCGCATGACCGGCCAGCGCCGCACGATCGCGGAGGTTCTGGAAACCTCCCGCGATCACCCGGACGTCGAGGAACTGCACGCCCGCGCCGCGAAAGTGGACGGGCGCATTTCCATTGCGACGGTCTACAGGACGGTGAAACTCTTTGAAGAGTCAGGGATTCTCGACAAGGTCGACTTCGGCGACGGCCGCGCGCGCTACGAGGATGCGAAGCGCGCGCACCACGATCACCTGATCGACACGACCACCGGCAAGGTCATCGAATTCGTCGATCCGGAGATCGAAGTCTTGCAGGACCGCATTGCCCGCAAGCTCGGCTACAGGCTCACCGGCCACAGGATGGAACTCTACGGTGTGCCGTTGAAGAAGCGGTGACAAGACAAAGGACGGCGCCGTCAGGACTGGTCAACTGTCGAGGACAATACTGATCCGGCGATTCTGCTTGCCCTTGTTCTCGATCTTGCCAAAGCTGACGCGCCCGATCTCTCCGGTCCGCGCCACATGCGTCCCGCCGCAGGGCTGCAGGTCCACCTGGTCCCGCCCTTGCCCGATCCGCACGAGGCGCACCGCGCCGGAGCCGCGCGGCGGTTTCACCGACAGTGTCTTCACCAGTTCCGGATTGGCGTCGAGGTCGGCCTCGGTGATCCACTCCTCGCCCACAGCGAGGTCCTTGTCGATCATGTCGTTCAGGGCCCGCTCCAGCGCATCCTTGTCGCTCGGCGGCTCCGGCATCAGGAAATCCAGCCGCCCGGTGCCCGCCCCGATCTGCCCGCCGGTGACCGGCAGCGGCACCACAACGCTGAGTAGATGCAGCGCCGTGTGCACCCGCATGTGCCGGTGCCGCCGCTCCCAGTCGAGCACCTGCACCACATGCGCACCCATCGGCGGCAGCGCCGCCGGTTCCGCGGGCACCAGCACGGAACGCACGCCGTCCTCGTGCTTGACCGCCGTCGCGATCGGCAACCGCTTGCCGTCCCATTCGAGCCAGCCGTTGTCCCCCGGCTGGCCGCCACCCTTGGGATAGAACAGCGCCGGCTCGACGATGATGCCGCCCTCCTCGGTGTGGCCCGTCACCCGCCCCGGCGCATCGCGCAGGTAGGGATCGTCGCGGTACAGAAGCGCGCTCACTTGTCGCCCTCCCCGGCATCGAAAGCCGGCCCCGACGCCTCGCGGCGCTGCTCCCGGTCAACCGGCGTGTAGTCCTTCGGCGCGTCCGGCCCGGCGCCCGGTTTCACCAGGGTTTCCGGGTTGCGAATCCAGACGTCGCGCTGCGCAAAGGGAATTTCGATCCCTTCCTTCGTGAAGGTCTCGTAGATCTGATGGAACATCTCGGACTTCACCCCCATGCTCTGGTTGACGTCCCGCAGGATCGCGCGAATCTCGAAATCGAGGCTGTCCGCCCCGAACCCCATGAAGATCACCGCAGGCGGCGGGTTCATCAGCACCATGTCGTGGTGCCGCGCGATGTCCAGAAGCAGACGTTCCACCTTGCGCGTGTCGTTGCCGTAAGCCACGCCCACCGGCACGATGATCCGCCCGATGACATTGCCCCGGGTGTAGTTCGTCACCTGTCCGGACACGAGGTCCGCGTTGGGCACGATGACGTCGAAGCGGTCGAAGGTCTCGATCCGCGTCGAGCGCACGGAGATGTCCTTGACGATGCCGTGGCGGCCGCCCACCTCGATCCAGTCGCCCTCGGAGATGGGCCGCTCGATCAGCAGGATGATACCGGAGACGAAGTTCGACACGATGTTCTGCAGGCCGAAACCGATGCCGACGGACAGCGCACCGGCGACGATAGCCAGCGACGAAAGGTCCAGCCCGCCTGCGGTCACCGCGATGATGGCGGCAAGGAAGATGCCGATGTAGCCGACGCCGGAGACGACCGCGTTGCGGGCGCCCTGATCGAGTTTGGTCTTCGGCAGCACGGTGCTGCGCAGCCCCCCTTGCAGCAGCCGCGTGAGCATCAGCAGCGCCACGAAGACCACGATCACCACGAGGAAATCGCTGGGCGAGATGCGCGTGTCGCCCATCTGGAAGCCCTCGCGGAACCGCGCCCAGAGCTCGGTCAGGTCCGCCACCCGGGCGCCCCAGATCAGCGCCAGAAACGGCAGCGACAGAACCACCAGCATGAACCCCGCGAGCACGGGTATGAGGCTGTCGGCCTCCGCGCCGCTCTCGCCGGTCACCAGCTCGTACAGGTCGTTGATCACCCGTTGCAGCACAAGCACGAGGCCGATCACGCCGAGCGTGGCGATGAACGGGTAGATCAGCATTTCGCCAACGCGGTAGTAGCCGATCGCCGCCAGCAGCGGCCCGAGCACGCCCACCACCATCGCCGCCCGGCCCATGAGACGGGCAAAGCGCATGCGGAAGGGGCCTTCGTCGGTCTGGGCGGCGGCGCTGCCGGCGAAGGGTGCGTGATTGCGCACGCGTCCAAGGCGGAACAGGAAGAAACCCGACAGCGCAAGCAGCGGGAAATCCAGAACCGCCGCCGTGCTTTCCGGCAGGTTGTCGAATTCGATCATCGCCTGCACCACCGAACGCGCGACGAAGGTCAGCGACAGCAGGTTGGCATAGGCCCGCGCCGCGTAGCGCTCCGAACGGTCGAGGGCGATGGTGGCGATGGCGTCGTCATCGTTGAAACTCTGGTCCGCCAGCCAGCGGATGGTCAGCATGATGAGCATCCACAGCGGCACCTGTTCGAGGATCAGCGTCCAGCGCTGGCCCGGCAGACCGGAAATCAGCAGGGCGACGGTGAGGCACAGCACACCGATATAG
This sequence comes from Tropicibacter sp. S64, assembly GCF_049803835.1. Lineage (NCBI taxonomy): Bacteria > Pseudomonadati > Pseudomonadota > Alphaproteobacteria > Rhodobacterales > Roseobacteraceae > Tropicibacter > Tropicibacter sp. S64. The sequence continues at coordinate 358,926 of NZ_JBNAGK010000002.1, forward strand.
GGCAGCAGGATCTGCCCCAGAGACAGCACAAAGCGCCAGACGCCGGTGCCGCGCCGGGTGGCCCCGCGCATGCGATCGACCCCCTTGCGCGCCCACCCCTTGCCGCGCAGCAGGAGCGTGGCGGCGATGGCCAGCAACACGAGGATGGCCGGCAGCTTCTGCTGGGCCTCGGCTCGCAGCGCCGGTGTCTGGATGTTGCGCGTCAATTCGGCCCAGGTCGCGGTGACCGAGGTCTTCAAACTCATCAAGGCCTCGCCCCAATGCGCCGGGTTGAGCGGCGACGGTCCGAGGCTCAGCAGCTCACTGGTCTGGCGCTCGCGGATGATGCTGTCGATCTCCGAGATCACGCCGTTTGCCCGGACATAGGCCTCCTCGGCGCGCAGGCTCGGCGCTTTCAGCCGGGTCAGCTGGTCATTGAGATCCGCACGCCGCGCCGCAAGTTCCTCGTCTTCGGTTTCGCCCTCGGCGGGTGCGGGACCCAGCGTCGCGATCTGCGCCTCGACACTGGCAATGCGCTGCGCGTTGATGCTCTGGGCCTGCAGGAAGGAATCGCGCCAGCCCGCCACCTCCGCCCGCAGGTCCTCGAGCGCCGTGTCGGACGCGCGTCCCTGCTCGACGGTGGTTTCCGCCCGCACCGCCAGACTCTCCCAGGCGGAGTAGTCGATGCCGGTCTCGTCCTGCGCGAGAAGAGCCGTTGCCAAAGACAGAAACAGGGCTGCGAAGAGCCCTGTCAGTGTTCTTGTCAGATACGTCATTGATCTTCGAAGACCCCCGGGATGCTGGCAGGCGCCCGCGTCAGCCACGGCGGTGTCGGCAGGCCCTTTTCCCGGAGGAACTCGGGGTTGAACAGCTTCGACTGGTAGCGCGTTCCGTAGTCGCACAAGATGGTGACGATGGTATGACCCGGCCCCATTTCCTTCGCCATGCGGATTGCGCCCGCGACGTTGATGCCGGAGGAGCCGCCAAGGCAAAGCCCCTCGTCCGCCAGCAGGTCGAAGACCACCGGCAGCGCCTCGCTGTCGGGGATGTTGTAGGCCAGGTCCGGGGTGAACCCTTCGAGGTTGGCGGTGATCCGCCCCTGCCCGATGCCTTCGGTGATGGACGAGCCTTCGGATTTGTGCTCGCCGTGCGTGTAATAGTTGTAGAGCGTCGCGCCGTCCGGGTCAGCGAGGCCGATCTTCACGCCCTTGGGCTGCAGCGCCATGCCGACACCGGCGAGCGTGCCGCCCGAGCCGACCGCGCAGATGAAGCCGTCCACCTTGCCGTCGGTCTGTTCCCAGATCTCCGGTCCGGTGGTTTCGATATGCGCCTGACGGTTCGCGACGTTGTCGAACTGGTTGGCCCAGATCACGCCCTCGTTCGTGGTCCGCGCCAGCTCTTCCGCGAGGCGGCCGGAGTAGCGCACGTAGTTGTTCGGGTTCTTGTAAGGCGCTGCGGGCACCTGCACCAGCTCGGCACCGGCGAGCCGCAGCATGTCCTTCTTTTCCTGGCTCTGCGTCTCGGGAATGACGATGACGGTCTTGAATCCCATGGAGGACCCGACCAGCGCGAGGCCGATGCCGGTGTTGCCGGCCGTGCCTTCCACGATGGTGCCGCCGGGCTTCAGCAGGCCCTTCTCGACGGCGTCCTTGATGATGAACAGCGCGGCACGGTCCTTCACCGACTGGCCGGGGTTCATGAACTCCGCCTTGCCGAAGATCTCGCAGCCTGTCTCTTCGGACGCCTTGTTCAGGCGGATCAGGGGGGTGTTGCCAACGGCCTGGGCCAAATCCTTCGCGATCCGCATGCGCTGTCCTTTCCTTCACAAACGTCCCCATGGTGTAGGGCTCGCCTGCCGGGAACTCAAGACCGCTCAGACCGCCCTGCGCAGCCCTGCGCGTCTGCCCGCCAGCCACAGGAGCATCATGGCCAGCGGAACCGCGTTGATCTCGCCGCTTTCGACCAGCGCCATCGCCTGATCAAACGGGATCACATGATTGCGAATGTCCTCGTTCTCGTGGTCGAGACCGCCCTGCCCCTGCGCCGCCCGCTCCGACAGATCGCACAGGCCGAGGAACATGTGGAAGAACTCGGTCGAATAGCCGGGCGAGGGATAGGCCGCGAGGATCGGCTCGATCCGGTCGATCCGCAGCCCGGCCTCCTCCACCGCCTCGCGCCGCGCGGTTTCCTCCGGCGCCTCACCCAGATCGACCAACCCCGCGATGGGCTCGAGCACCCAGGGCGCGGGATCGCCGCGATGGATCGGACCGTAGCGCAGTTGCTCGATCAGCATCACCGTGTCGTGGACAGGATCGTAAGGCAGCACCAGCGCCGCGTCCCAGGCGATGAAAGCCTCGCGGGGGAACACCTCGGACCGGCCACCGTCGAAGCGCCGGTGTCGCAGGTCGAAGGCCTTGATGCGGAAGAAGCCGTCATAGCCCTCCCGTTTCCGGACGATCTCCACGTCGTCCATGGTCATGGCGGTGCGCAGGGTCTGCGGCGCGGCCTTGCGGGCCAGGATGTTCGCCCAGGCGCGGGCGCGGAAGAAGGGGAGCAGCGGACGGATCTCCTCCGCCGTCTGATGCCCAAAGCGGTCCATCACCTCGCGCGCGGCGATGACCGTCATGTCGGCCCACTCGTCCGCCCACGCCTCGAGCGACCAGAGCGGCCCGATCTGCCATGCGCCGTCATGCGGAAGGTAGACCCGCGCGGCCTTCTCGCCGTCCGTCGTGCAGACCCTCTCGTCGATCAGGTCGAAGGCAAAGCCGCCTTCGTAGAAGTCGAGCCGGGCGACGTCCTCTTCCGACAGGCCCGGCATGAAGACACCCCGCGCCTGCCCTCCGGGCGTCGGCACGATCAGGGGAAAGGGCTGGCCCTTCGCCCGGCGCACCGCATAGCCGGGCAGGACCGCCTCGCGCAGTTCCGGCACATCGCGGCCCAGCACAAGCGAGAGCAGCGGCACATGCCGCAGAGTGCCGTAAAAGAACAGGTCAGCCAAAGGCTTATCTCCAGCGTCCGGCGGCGATTTCCGAAAGGTAGCCCGTCACCAGCGAGCCGAGCAGCAGGATGGACAGCAGCAGCGGGTCAAGCAGCACCTGCCCGAAGTCGATCATGATCTGGAAGACGTCCGCGAAGGCCTCCACCGGGCCGTCGTAATGGTGCTTCATGGCCTGTTTGACCATCTCGTTCACCGACTGGATGAACAGGCCCCAGAACACCAGCGAGACCACCCCGGTGATGCCGTTGCCAACCGCCGCCGCCTGCCCCCGTCCGGAGCGGTTGCCGACGACGATCCAGCCCAGCACCAGCCCGAGCCCGGCGTTGATGAAGCTGAAGATGCCGAATACCGTGGAGGCGGGCATCAGCGTCTTGATCAGTTCGGACACGCCGAACCCGAGCGCCGCGAGGCAAAGGGCGGCGACAAGTTTGGCGGCGGTGGGCATGGGGCGTCAGCTCGGTCTTGTCACGGTTATCTGGGTGACATCACAGTTACCGAAGTGAAAGGTCGCCGCGCAAGACGCGAGATAGAAATTCCACATTCTTTGGAAGCGTGTGTCGAATCCGTGCCGCGCTATCTCCGGCCAGCGTGCGTTGAAGTCCGCATGCCAGCGGCGCAGGGTGATCGAGTAGCTCTCGCCGAACTCGAAGCTGCCATCGTCGCGCAAGCCGGCCTTGGCGATCTCCTGACGCAGCACCACGGGGCTTGGCAGCATCCCGCCCGGGAAGATGTATTTCTGTATGAAATCAACACCCCTTCGGTAAACCTCCCAGCGCTTGTGCTGCACCGTGATGATCTGCAGCGCCGCCGAACGGCCCGGTTTCAGACAGCGCTTGAGGGTAGCGAAATAGATCGGCCAGTATTTCTCGCCCACCGCTTCGAACATCTCGATGGAGGCGATACCGTCATATGTGCCGGTTTCGTCACGATAATCCTGCAACTTGAAGGTCACGCGGTCCGCCAGCCCCGCACTTTCGATCCGCGCCTTGGCATAGGCGTATTGCTCGCGGCTGATGGTCAGGCAGGTGACACGCAGCCCGCGCTCCTTCGCGGCATATTCCGCGAAACCGCCCCAGCCGCAGCCGATCTCCAGCACGTGCTCACCGGGCTGCACCCCCATCCGGTCGACCAGCGCCGCATATTTGGCGGTCTGCGCCTCCTCCAGGGTCTCCTCGCCGGTCTCGAAGAGCGCGGAGCTGTAGGTCATCGTCCTGTCGAGCCACAGCCCGTAGAAGTCGTTCCCGAGATCGTAGTGGTGCGCGATGTTGCGCTTTGCGCCGCGCTTCGAATTGCGCTGCATCCAGAAGCGCAGGTTCTCCCACGCCCGGACCAGCCCCATGCCCGGAAAGCCGTCATACAGATCGTCGTTGTCCGCGTGAACGAGGTCGAGAAACGCCATCAGGTCCGGCGAGGACCACCATTCGTCAAGATAGGCTTCGCAGAACCCGAGATCGCCCTCCCGGATCAGCCGTGCAAAGATGTCGGGGTTGTGGATGTGCAACTCGGCCCGCGGTCCTGGCAGCTTGCCCGTCGCCCGGAACACCCGTCCGTCCGGCAGCACGAAATCGAGCCGGCCCTTGTTCATCGCCGACGCCGCCCGGAACACCTGCGCGAAATAGCGTGGCAGGCCGCCCTGCCCTTCGGTCGTCGTCAGCACCTCGGCAAACTGGCTTTCATCAACGTGTTTCATGGTCTTGGCCTCCCAAGGGGCAGTGTAACAGATTAGTAACGTTCCGGCGCGCCGGACAGTTTCAAATGGGCCGAGATCAGAAGTCCCGCCCCTTGTAGGCCTCGAGCGCCCGGTCGCGGCCTGCGTCGAGGCTGACAACAGGGTCCGGGTAGTCATCGCCCGGCGCCATGCGCCAGCGTTCCGGGATGGCATCGAAATAGCTCAGGGCCGTCTCGCTGGGTGTCTTGCGGCCTTCGGCGATCCAGCGGTCCACGTACTCCCGCTTCGGGTCGAACTTCTCGCGCTGCGTGTCGGGGTTGAAGACGCGGAAATACGGCGCCGCGTCCGGCCCGCAGCCCGCCACCCATTGCCAGCCCATGGCGTTGGAGGCCGGGTCCCAGTCGATCAGGCAATCCTCGAACCACTTTTGCCCGATCTTCCAGTGCCCCATCAGATGCTTGGTCAGGTAGGAACCGACGATCATCCGCACCCGGTTGTGCATCCGCCCGGTGACATACATCTCCCGCATTCCGGCATCGACGAAGGCAATGCCGGTGCGGCCCTGTTTCCAGGCTTTCACCTCGGCCTTGCGCTCGTCGGTGTTCCACGGGAACGCCGCCCATTCCTCGCGCCAGTTGTCCTCCAGCAGGCGCGGCGTGTGCCACATCAGGTGGTAGGCGAACTCGCGCCAGACCAACTCCTTGAGGAAGGTCTCCGCCCCCGCCTTGCCCTGCTCCATCGCCCGCTTGCCCGCTGCCCAGCAGGTCGCGGGGCCGATCTCGCCCAAGGCGAGGTTCTCGGACAGGCACGATGTCCCGTCTACGGCGGGCAGGTCGCGGTGGTCGCCATAGTGCTCGACCTTCGACGCCATGAACGCCCCGAGACGGCTGTGCGCCGCCTTCTCGCCCAATTGCACGTAAGGCCGCACCACCGCCGCCCCGCGCCGCATGGCCTTGCCCAACTGCCAGTCGTCCAACCTCTCGCTCTCGGGCCAGCGCTCCGGCGCTTTCAACGTGGAGGGCGCGGACAAGGGTTCGGCAACCTGATGCGTGCGCGCCTCCCGCCAGAACGGGGTGAACACCTTGTAGAACCCGCCCTGCCTGGTCTCCACCGTCCAGGGCTCGAACATCAGGTGCCCGGCAAAGCTCTCCGCCTCGACGCCCGCCTCTTTCAGCGCCGTCTTGACCCGCGTGTCGCGCTCCACACTCTCGGGATCATAGGCCCGCATCCAATAGACGGTATTCGCGCCGGTCTCCGCGATCAGGGCTTCCATCACCTCCCGCGCCGGGCCGCTGCGCAGGATCAGCCGCGAACCCTTGTCCTGCAAAGCCTCCGCGAAGCAGCCGATGCCCAGACCCATCCGCCATTGCGGCGCGGCGCCAAGCCCGTCGACACCGGCATCGCGAATGAACACCGGAATGACCGGCCGCCCGCTGGCCGCGGCCTTCGTCAGCGCCGCGTGGTCGCTCAGACGCAGATCGCGCCTGATCCAGACGAGGATGGGGGTAGTGTCGGGCAAGCCTGTCTCCGTCGCATCGTTTTGATCCAACGTGCCGCGCAGACTGTTGGTTTCAAAGGACTACGTAGCGCAAGTCTGCCCGGATCAAAGATTTGTAACAGGAGGTCCGATTGGCAGGCCGTCAGGCGATCTCGCCCTTTGCCATGCGCCAGTGCAGCGCGATCGACGGGAGGAAGAACAGCACGAAGCCGAGGTAGTACCACGCCGCCAGCATCGCGGGCAGCCAGAGCAGCGAGACGACAAGCCCGATGGTTCCGGCGAGCCGCGTCGCGGTGCTGCGCGGCATCAGCCGCAGAAGGCCAAGCTGCAGCAGCTTGCCGCCGTCCAGCGGCAGCACCGGCAGCAGGTTGAGGATGGCAAGGAAGCCGTTGATCCAGCCCACCGCCCAGACCACCCATTGCAGAGACTGGTTGTCGATGGACGGCCACAGCAGCGAGGCCACGGCCCAGAGTACGAGATTCACGATCGGCCCCATGGCGACAATCAGTTCTTCCTCGCGGCGCGTTCCGCTGCGCACGGACTCGCAGAATCCGCCGCCGCCGTAGATCACCACCCGCCGCACCGGCACGCCCTGCACGATACAGCCCCAGGCGTGGCCGAATTCGTGCAGGAAGATCGACAGCACCACGAGGGCAAAGAACATCAGGTCATAGGTGAGCGTCTGCGACGTGCCGCCGAAGTCCACGAAAATCAGCAGGAGCAGCAAGATCGAGGGGCCAACCTCCACCGGTACGCCGAACGGTCCGCGAAAGGTAAACAGGGGTGACTGGTTGGAGAACATGGCGGTGCCTTTGGGCGGAAACGATGGCTTGCACCTTGGCCACTTCGCCAGGCGCAGGCAAGACGCACACCGGACGGCAGCGGGCCGCCCCGGTCACAACACCGGCAGGATGTGTCCTTTCGGCCCGCCCTGGATGGTCCGGAGGCCGGTCTCGTCCAGCGCGTTGTAGACCTCCAGCGTCGTTGGCCCGAACCGCAGAAGTACGCGCGTCCAGATCGGCACGCCGTTCAGATCACCTTGTGCGATAGAGACCGCATTCAGCCGTTCTCCAATCAACCCGGGGAGATCCGGGCGGGCTTTCCAGCGGACGACCGACTCGCCGATGTCGAAGGGCAACGTCTCTCCTTCTCCGACATGCAGCCGGTCGAAACGGGACCACGCGAGGGATACGACGGCAGAACCAAACGCCAGTCGGGCCGGCAGATCCGGCCAATCGCTCCACGCGCCGTCGAACAGGAGCTCCGCCGTGCGCAGCCCCGTCAGCATCGCCCCGATCTGCGGCGCGAATACGGCGCGCAGCGCGTCGGTCATGTCCTTGGGGGTTTCGGCAATCCTCATGGCAGGACCCTGCCGCACCCCGATGCAAAGAAAAAGGCCCCTGGCGCGATGCCGGGGCCTTTCCTCTTCTCATCAACGCTCCGTCAGCGAGAGCGGCGCTCGGACTGCAACCCTTTCCAGATTGCCCAGCACATCACCAGCAACACCACCGTGAACGGCAGGCCGGTGGAGATGACCATGGATTGCAGCGATTGCAGGCCGCCCGCCGAAAGCAGCAGCGTGATCGCCACCGCGCCCTCGAAGACGCACCAGAACACCCGCTGCGGCACCGGGGCATCGACCTTGCCGCCCGCGGTGATCGTGTCGATGACGAGCGATCCCGAGTCGGAGGAGGTGACAAAGAACACGATCACCAGGATGATCCCGATGAACGAGGTGATCGAGGCCAGCGGCAACACATCCAGCATCTTGAACAGCTTGAGTTCGAGCGGTGCGTCCTGCGCGGCGGTGTAGCCGTCGTTGAGGACCTGCAACACCGCTGTGCCGCCGAAGACCGACATCCACAGCACGCAGACGAGCGACGGGATCAGAAGAACGCAGGTCACGAATTCCCGGACCGTGCGGCCGCGCGAGACGCGGGCGATGAACATGCCCACGAACGGCGACCAGCTGATCCACCAGGCCCAGTAGAACGAGGTCCAGCCCTGCGAAAAGTTGACGTCATCGCGGCCCACCGGGTTGGACAGCGACGGCAGGTATTCCAGGTAGGCCAACAGGTAATCGACGAAGCCGGTCAGGATCGCGACCGTCGGCCCGACGATCAGCACGAAGAGCAGCAGCGCGAAGGCCAGCCCCATGTTGATCTCCGACAGCACCTTGACGCCGCCGTCCAGCCCGCGCAGCACGGAGACGAGGGCAATGGCGGTGATGCCGGTGATCAGGAGGACTTCCGTCGTCTCGCCCACCGGGATGCCGAAGAGTTCGTTGAGACCGGCGTTCGCCTGAGTCGCGCCGAAGCCGAGAGAGGTGGCGAGGCCGAAGAGCGTCGCGAAGACCGCGAGGATGTCGATGACATGCCCCGGCCAGCCCCAGACCCGCTCACCGAGGATCGGGTAGAAGGCGCTGCGCACGGTCAGCGGCAGCCCCTTGTTGTAGCTGAACAGGGCCAGCGCCAGGCCGACCACCGCGTAGATCGCCCAGGGGTGCAGGCCCCAGTGGAAGATCGTGGCGGCAAAGGCCAGGCGCACGGCCTCCTGCTCGTTCTCGCCCGCGGCGCCCAGCGGCGCCCAGTCCGTCCGGAGGCCGTCCTCGCCCACGGCGGTGCCGCCGATGGCACTGCTGAAGTGGCTCATCGGTTCGGACACACCGTAGAACATCAGGCCGATGCCCATACCGGCGGCGAAGAGCATGGCGAACCAGCCGACATAGCCGTAATCCGGCGTTGCCTCTGCCCCGCCGAGCCGCACGCTGCCCACCGGCAGCACGATCAGCAACAGGCAGAACAGCACGAAGATGTTCGCCGCACCGAGGAAGAACCAGTCGAAGCCCTTCGTCACCGCGCCGAACAGCCAGCTGAATGCGGTGCCCGCCTGCTCCGGCATGGCCAGCGTGTAGAACACGAAGACCACCACCGCGAGGCCCGAAACGAGGAACACCGGGTTATGGATGTCCAGTTCGAACGGGCCGACCTTGGTTTCGATGTTGTCCTGACCGATGGAGTAATCGGTGTCGATGATGTCGGAGTGTCCCTCCGGTTCAGGTATTCCCTGATTGCTTGTCGTATCGGCCATTCAGGCCTCCCTCTGTCCTGTTCGCGTTTTATCGTTTCGTGTCGGCAATGATCGCGCGCCTCTCAGCGCACGATCACCACCGAAACCTTGGCATGCGCCGCCACCGAGCCGCCATTGGACGGCCAGATGGCGTCTGTCACATTCGGAATATGGCTGGCCATGACGACCAGGTCCGCCCCGGTCTCGCCGATCGCCGCAACCAGTGTCGGGTCGAGGTCGATGGACGGGTCGTGGCTGGTGACGGCATGGGCCTCCGTCCTGACTCCGCGCTGCTCCGCCTGATCGACGGCGAAGGCTTCCAGCTTGCTGCGAAACTCCTCCGGCGTGCGGGCAATGCTGCTCGGCGTTGCCGCCGACACCCCGACGTAAACCAGCGTTGCCCCGTAGTGCCCGGCCATGTCGGCGGCCACCGTCAGGGCCTTGTCCAGTTTCCCGGCATGGGCCAGGTCCACGGGCACCATGATGCGTTCGAACATGTCTGTCCCCCTTCTCGTGCAAAATCCGGATTGGCCTTGATGCGGCCTGCACCAAGGGTCCGGGTCAGTCCCGGGTCCGGCTCGTTTCGTGAAGTTCTGCGGCCATCGGGCCTGTCCAGTCCCGACGAGACTAACGCGTCGTCCCGCTCGGGGAGCCAACGACGCGGCGTTTGAAGCGCCAAAAACGACATGGGTGGCCAGTTAGCGCCGCGCCCTGCGGTTTCAAGGACATTGCCCGAAAAAGCGGCGGGCTGTCAGGCGCCGCCGCTAAGCCAACGGTAGAGCATGACCAGCGAGACCACCGTGATCGCGAGACTGAGCCCCGCCGCGGGCCAGCGCCAGGGGCCGCCCTGCCCCCGCAAGGCAATGACAACCACCGCCCGGCTCACCAGCGCGGAGATCGCGCCGGACAGGGCGAAGAACACGAAAATGGACCCGTTCGCGAGGGACGGGGCGATTTGCGGCAGCACCACGATCAGCCCGAGCCAGAACGGCATGAGCACCAGTTGCAGCCCGACATGACCGGCCCAGAACGTCTCGCCCAGCGGCAGCTTCGCCCCGAACAGCCGTCCGAACCACGCCGGGCGAAACATCGCGGCGCGTTCCGCCGCGATGCGGTGCAGGTCTTCCGGCGAGGGATCAGGCATTGACGTCCACGACCACCCGGCCCCGCACCTGCCCTTTCAGGATGTCGGCCCCGAGCTGCGGCAGGTCGGCAAGCGTCGCCGGCTGGATCATCGCTTCGAGCTTGTCCATCGGCAGGTCGGACGCGATCCGCTGCCAGGCCCGGACGCGGTTGTCATAGGGTTGCATGACGCTGTCGATGCCCAGGAGGTTGACGCCGCGCAGGATGAACGGCGTGATCAGCGCGCCGTCGATGGCCGCCCCGCCCGCGAGGCCGATGGCAGCGACGGAGGAGCCGTATTTCATCTGCTTGAGCACGCGGCCCAGCATCGCGCCCGCGACCGCATCGACACAGCCGGACCAGCGTTCGCTTTCCAGCGGCTTGCGGGTGACCTCGGTCAATTCCTCGCGCGGCACGATCTCCGATGCGCCGAGGCCGCGCAGGTACTCCGCCTGCTCCGCCCGGCCCGTCACCGCCGCCACCTCGAACCCGAGATTGGCCAGGATCGCCACCGCGACGGAGCCCACGCCCCCGGCCGCGCCGGTGACCAGGACCGGTCCGTCGCCCGGTGTCATGCCGTGATCCTGCAGCGCCATGACCGCCAGCATCGCGGTGAACCCGGCAGTCCCGACCGCCATCGCCGCCCGTGCATCGAGGCCCTCCGGCAGCGGCACCAGCCAGTCCGCCTTCACCCGCGCCTTCTGCGCATAGCCGCCCCAATGCGCCTCGCCCACGCGCCAGCCGGTCAGCACAACCCGGTCGCCGGGCTTGTAACGCGCGTCGGACGACCGTTCCACCGTTCCGGCAAAATCGATGCCTGGCACATGCGGATAGCTGCGCACGAGGCCGCCACCCGGACCGACGCAGAGGCCGTCCTTGTAGTTCACGGTGGAATACTGCACCGCGACGGTCACCTCGCCTTCGGGCAGGCGATCCTCGCCGATCTCCTGCACGGAGGCGTGGGTCTTGCCGTCGTCATCCTTCTCGACGATCAATGCCTTGAACATGACGTCTCTCCTTCCTTTTCGTTTGTCCCGGTCCACGGGATGGCGGGCGGGGCGATGTTCGCCCGCGAACGAGCGGCGACCCGGCATCCCGTCACAGCCACGGCCCGTCTTCGGGCATGAAGACCAGGTCGCTCACCGGCGCAGGGCTGCCCGCGGCGGTCAGCATTGCGTGGATCTGTCCGCGATGGTGAGTCTGGTGGTTGAACATGTGCACGACGCAGAGCGCCAGCGGCTTTTCCACATCCCGCCCCGTCGCGCCCGAATACCAGGCCAGCGGCCCGGTCAGATCCACCGCGTCCAGCCCTTTGGCCCAGCGCAGCAGCGCCCCGTCGGTCCGGAAGCGCTCCAGCGCCCAGGCCTCGATATCCGGTGTCAGGCTTGGGCTGCCGGGAATGCCGCCCTCGGGCGCCACACCGCCGGTCAGCCGCGACAGCCAGATCCTGTCGCCCCAAAGCAGGTGATTGGCGGTGCCGAGGAGCGAGCCGAAGTAGGCACCGCGATCCCGGGTGAGTTCCGCCGGGTCCATCGCCGCCAGCGTCGCCTTCAACTGCCGGTTCTGCCAGCCGTTGTACTGGGCCATGGTAACACAATACTCGGGCGTGATCATCATGCCCCCGCGCCCTTCCAGTCGATGGCGCAGATTTCGCCGGACTTGCCGGAGAGGTCCCAGACCCGGCCATAGTCGCGCACTTTGCTCTTGCCAGCCTGCGCGACGATCACATCCGGACCCATCCAGTAGCGCGTGTTGGACACGACCACCGGGTGATCGGGACTGGACCCGTCGATCATCTCGATCTCACCCTGGATCTTGCGCCCGATGTAGAGGCCGCGCTTGCGTCCCTCGCGGACGATCTCGACCTTTTCCCGCTCGTGCCCGATGATCGTGCTGACCAGCAGCGTGAACAGCCCCGTCGTGCCGCCGGCTTCGCCCGAAAGGATCTTCAGCAGGCCGTTGTACGCGCCGGGAGTCGCCCGCTCGTCGACATAGGCGGCGACGCGCCAGTCGCCCTCGGCCATCTTGCCGGGAATTTCCACCATCAGCCCGACATTGAGGCCCGTCAGGTCCTCGCGCTCGTAGTGGCCTTTGTCGATGGCAATCGCCATCCAGGCCTTGCAGGTCCCCTCCGTGGGCTGATGCCTGCCGAGCGAGACGACGCAGGGGCAGAACACCGTGCAGGAGCAATTGAGGAACAATTCGCCCTTGATCGCCCAGTCGGTCGGGCGCATCACCCGACGTTTCGGATTGGGCATCCTCTGGTCTATGCGTTGCGACACCGGCAGCCTGTCCGCGCCGGGTTTCCTGATCAAAGCCATGTCACGCCTGCCTTTCCTGTCTCGAACGCCATCACCACGATCCCGCCCAGCACCAGCCCCCATCCCGCCGGCCGGCGCAGCGGTCCGCCCAGCTGGGGTAATTTTTCAAGGACCATGAAGACCGTGGCAAGCCCCATCCAAACCAGGTTCATCACCCCGCCGACAAAGGCCAGCGCCATGATCGCCCAGCAGCAGCCAAGGCACCAGAGCCCCTGCTCCACGCCCATCCGCACACCACCCGCGAGGCCGGGCCTGTAGCGTCCGATCAGGTAGGTCGTGGGCGACAGGCAGGCACTCTGGCAATGCATCTTGGCATTGGAGAGCTGGTAGAGGCCCGCCAGAGCGAGCAATGCCCCCTGCAGCCAGACCACGGTCAGCGCCATGCGGGAATCGAGGAGGCCAGCCCCGGCGAGGGCCGACTGGACAAGCGTCGCCAGCAGCGCAAACCCGGCCCAGATCGCGCCGTAGCCAAGGATCACTCCCCACCACCCGGCGGCATCCCGTGTCATCCGGGTCAGGGTGCCGAGAAAGGGAACCAGTGTCGGCAGCATCATCGCCGCCCCCATCAACGCCCACATGATCCAGAGGGCTGCCGGATCGGTGGTCGAAGCCGAACCGCCGGTGCACAGGGCCGCCAGCGCCGCCAGGACACCACGGCTTTCCGGCGCGATGCCGCCGGCCATCAGGTAAAGCGCTGTCCACGCGCCGAGAACCAGCGCGAAGAATGCCAGCCAATGGATGTCCCGTCGTGCCACGCGCCCTCGCTTTCGCGGCCACGGTGGCAAATCCCGGCTGCCAAGGCAACCGGGATCACAGGGGTCAGAGACGGGTTCTTGCCGCCGCCGCAACCGCCTCCGGCGTGATGCCGAAGTGCCGGAACAGGTCGGGGTAGTTTCCGGACGCGCCGAAGCTGTCCATCCCGATGAAGGCACCCTTCGGGCCGATGTAGCGGTCCCAGCCGAGCCGCACCGCCGCCTCGACCGCCACCTTCACGGTGCCTTCGGGCAGAACGGACACCTTGTAGGCCTCGTCCTGCGCCTCGAACAACTCCCAGCACGGCAGGGAGACAACCGCCGTCGGAATGCCCTCCGCCTGAAGCAGGTCCCGCGCCTTCATGGCCACCGACACCTCGGAGCCGGTGCCGATCAGCGTGACCCGGGCTTCCCCTTCGGCCTCGGCCAACACATAGGCGCCTTTGGCGGTCAGGTTTTCGGCACCCGCATCCCGCAACAGCGGAATACCCTGCCGCGAAGCGATGATCGAGGTCGGCCCGTTCCGGTGCAAGAGCCCCAGTTCCCAGGCTTCCGCCATTTCCACTGCATCCGCCGGTCGTATCGTCCACATGTTGGGATAAGCGCGGAGCGAGGCGAGGTATTCGACCGGTTGGTGCGTCGGGCCGTTCTTGCCGATACCGATGCTGTCATGGCTGAAGACGAAGATGCCGGGGATCTCCATCAACGCCGCCATGCGCAGCGTATGCCGCAGATAGTCGGAGAAGACGAGGAAGGTGGTGCCCATGCTGACGATGCCGCCATGCACGGTCATGCCGTTCATCATCGCGCCCATGGCGAACTCGCGTACGCCGTAATGGATGTAGCGGCCGCTGCGGTCTGTGGCGGTGAAGGGCGAGAGCTGGCGCTTGTGCTGTGTCGCCGCTTCCAGATCGGGTGCGCCGGAAATCAGTTCGGGAATGGCACCGGCCAACGCCGCCAGCACTTCGCCGGACGCGCGGATACCCGCCTTCTCGCCGCCCTCCGCCACGAAGGCGGCCTTGGCGTCCCGAATGGTCTGCTGCCAGCCCTCCGGCAATTTCCCCGCCATGACACGGTCCCACTCGGCGCGATCCTCGGCGGACATCGCGTCGACACGCGCCTGCCAAGCGGCTCGCTCCTGCGCACCCTTCTGACCGGCAACCGCCCAGGCGTCGTAGATATTCTTCGGGATCTCGAAGGGCGCATGCGGCCAGTTCAGGAATTTCCGGGCCGCATCCGTGTCTTCTGACGTAATCTTGCCACCATGCGCCGCGCGGTCGTCCTGAATGCGCGGGATGCCGTAGCCGATCAGCGTGCGGCAGGCGATCATCGACGGGCGCGGGTCCTTCTTGGCCTCGGCAATCGCTGCGGCGACCGCCATGGCGTCATGGCCGTCGACCTCCTGCACATGCCAGCCGTTGTTCTCGAAGCGCACGCGCTGATCTTCAGACACCGCCTGAAGGGTCGGGCCGTCGTCAGTCATGCGGTTGTCGTCCCAGAGATAGATCAGCTTGCCGAGCTTCAGATGCCCGGCCAGCGCGATGACCTCCGCCGAGATGCCCTCCATCAGGCAGCCATCACCCGTGTAGGCATAGGTGTAGTGATCGACGATCCCATCCCCGAACCGCGCGTTCAGGATGCGCTCCGCCACGGCCATGCCGACCGCATTTGCGATCCCCTGCCCCAAGGGGCCGGTCGTGGTTTCGATGCCTGCATGAATGTCGAATTCCGGGTGACCCGCCGTGTGAGAGCCAAGCACGCGGAACGATTTGATCTGGTCGAGGTCGATTTTCTCATACCCGGCGAGATGCAGCGCCGAGTAGAGCAGCATGGAGCCATGCCCCGCCGAATGTACGAACCGGTCCCGGTCCGGCCAGTCCGGCGCCTTGGGATCATACTTCAGCGCCTGCGTGAACAGCCCCGTGGCGATGTCCGCGCCGCCCAGGGGCGTGCCTGGATGGCCATCCTCTGCCCGCACGATGGCATCCATCGACAGGAACCGCATGGCATTGGCCATCTCGCGCAGGTCGGTCATCTGGTCGGGAGCGGTTTGAACGGTCATGTGGGATGTCCTTGGGGAGGTCGTCTGTGTCTGCCTTCCATAGCCATTGGCCGCCCGCGCCACAAAGAAGAAACCCTGAAGAGTACCGTTAGCCAGGCTTAAATTTGCAACCATCAGACGTTCCGCCATAAGAAACCACACCAAAATCACAATCTTGCCGGTATCGGCGGCCATCGAATGGCAAGGTTCACGGTACAGGAGATTTTCCATGTTCGACAGACTTCGCACTCTCACGGCTGCAACACTGGCCCTGCTCGTCACCGCGACAGGCGCAGCCGCCGCCGGGCAGGACTTCCAGGCATCGGTGCGCGAAGCCATCCGGTCCGGCGATGCCACCACCGCATCCAGAACGCTGGGCGAGGCCGATGCAGCCTGGCGCGGCGGCGGCCTCGCAGCGGCCGATCACCGCGCCCTCTTTCGGCTGTTCGAAACCGCCGACCCGCGGGTTCGCAGCCTCGTCTCGACCCTGTCCGAGCCTGCCGCCGCCACCGATCCCGGCGTCCTCGGGGCGATCCACTTTCGCCAGTATCTGTTTGCGGGCAAGCATCTGGCCTACGGAACCGAGCAACCCGATGCCCTTGCCACACAGGCAAGCATGCTGGAACAGGCGGTGACCGCCGCAGCGGAGGCCATTGCCGCCGGCCATCCGGAGGCGGAGATGTCCGATGGGCTGATCTACCTTGCCGGGGAAGGCTATGGGGCCATGCTGGTCGACGATATTCTGTATCGGACGCTGGCTTTTGAATCCGATCCCGACATGTTGCTCGCGGCAATGACCGCGCGAAACAAGTGGATTCCGCGCGTCCCGGCGGCATTCGAAAAGGCCGATGCCGATCTCATGGAAACCTTCTGCCCCCGGTTCGGACCGATGATCCTTGCCTGGGCGCCCAACGGCACCGAGGTTTGCCAGTTGCACGCCGCCGCCCGCCATATCAACTACGAGCCGCGCGACTGGTTCGTGGAAACCCTGGCACAGGTCGACCGGGACGAGCCGACGATCAATGCGCTGCGGCGGCGGGCCGTTATCGAGCTTTGGAGTGACAATCCGGAGTGGCAGGCGGATCTGCAGGCCTATTTCGACGACCCCGAGACCCGCGACTACGAACTCGCCCAATTGCACGACATGATGTACGCCAAGAGGATGGGCATGCCGCTGGCCGCTCCGAAGGTCGTGCCCCGGATCATGGAGGATTTCGATGCCCGGATGGCCGAGAACCCGTTCGACATCGACCTGATGATGACCCTGCGCTCCTTGCAGTTCTGGACGAGGGAAAGCGACGAAGGCGCGCGCATCGTTCTCGAAGGCGCGTCCGACCCGGCCTACCCGGACCGCAGGCTCACGCTGGCGCGGCGCGAATTGCTGGCGCACCCCTGGGCGTGGAAAGTCTGGTTCGAGGCCGCGAATGACAACGACCTGGCTCGCTCGGGCAAGACCTTTCCGGTCGTGGGCGACATGATCGCCACCGCCATCGCCTACGGCGGCCACAACCCGTCCGCCATGGGCACAGCAATGCGGATGTATAACGGCTGGATCACCTGGGTGGACCGGTCCGCGGAAAAAGGCGCGCCGCTGGACTGGTCCGCCGAGGAGCGCGAGGCCCTTCTGACCTGCCCTTATCTGCACGCGGCCCGCATCCTGACCCTGCAATGCCAAGGCTATGAAGATGAGGTGCCGTGCTTCCAGCTGAAAATCGAGCGTGAGATCGCGCTGCTCGCCCGGCTGAAAGCGGAGAACGCCTGCCCTGCGGCGACATCCATGCCGATCGAGGCGCTTGGCTTTTCGCCCGTGCCTGTCGATCTCTTGGCGCTCAGCGGGCTGTGATGCGGAAACAGGCGTCAGGACAACAGCCGTTCCGGGAATCCTGACTACCCATGCTGGCGAACACGGTATAGCGTTCGCTGTCACACAGTCGGGGGGAATGGGGTATCATGGACTGGCTCAGAACGGGCCTGGCGCGTGTCACCGGCACTGCCATCGCTTTCTTTGCGCATCTGATCACCGCCGCGCGGGCCATCTGGCAGGGCGTCGAGCCGGTGCCGGCGCAGCGTGTCTATTTCGCCAATCACACCAGCAACGGCGATTTCGTCCTGCTCTGGGCGTCCTTGCCTCCGGCCCTGCGCCAACAGACGCGGCCCGTCGCGGCGGCGGACTACTGGCTGACCTCGCCGCTGCGCAGTTTCATCGGGCGGGATGTGTTCCGCGCCGTGCTGATCGAGCGCAAGCCCGAAGACCGCACCCAGGACCCGGTGCAGCAGATGGTCGAGGCCATCGACACCGGCGCCTCCCTCATCATCTTCCCGGAGGGCCAGCGCAACGGCACCGGCGCGAAACTGCTGCCGTTCAAGTCCGGCCTCTTCCACCTCGCAGGCCGCTGCCCGGAAGTCGATCTCGTGCCGGTCTGGATCGACAACCTCAACAACGTCATGCCCAAGGGCGAAGTGATCCCGGTCCCGCTCCTGTGCACCGTCACCTTCGGCGCGCCGCTGCACCGCGAGACCGGAGAGGACAAGGCGGCATTCCTGAAACGGGCCGAGACCGCCCTCCTGACCCTCGCACCGGAAAGCCACGCCTCATGACCGCCCATACCGAATTCCTGCGACTGATGGCCGGAGTGCTGGCAATCCTGGTGATCGCCTCCGTCATCGGGGCCGTCTTGGCGGCCAAGTACAACCGCGACCGCCAGAACGCGACCATCGAGAACCTCAACGCCAGGATCAAGGCCTGGTGGGCCATGGTCGCGCTCCTCGGCCTCGCCATGCTGGCCGGGCGCACGGGGGTGCTGGTCCTCTTCGGCCTCATCAGCTTCGCCGCCCTGCGCGAATTCCTTACCCTGACCGAGAAACGCCGCGCCGATCACTACGCCCTCGCCGCAAGCTTTTTCCTGATCCTGCCGGTGCAGTACATCCTGATCGGGATGGACTGGTACGGGCTCTATTCGATCTTTATCCCGGTCTATGCCTTCCTGCTGCTGCCCATCGTCGCCGTCCTTCGGGGCGAGACCGACCGTTTCCTGATGCGCATAGCGGAAACCCAGTGGGCGCTGATGATCTGCGTCTTTGCCGGCAGCCATGTCCCGGCACTGCTCAGCCTGCAGATCCCAGGATATGAAGGAAAATCCATCCTGCTCATCGCCTTCCTCGTGTTCACCGTGCAGTTTTCCGACGTCATGCAATATGTCTGGGGCAAGCTGATCGGCCGCCGCAAGATCGCGCCAAACCTGTCACCGTCGAAGACCTGGGAAGGCTTCGTGGGCGGCATCCTGACCGCCTCCCTCGCCGGGGCGGGCCTGTGGTGGCTGACCCCATTCACCCCGGTGCAGGCCTTCATGATGGCGCTCGCCATCACCCTCATGGGCTTCTTCGGCGGGCTGGTCATGTCGACGATCAAGCGTGACAAGGGCATCAAGGATTGGGGCCACCTGATCGCGGGCCACGGCGGTTTCGTCGATCGGCTCGACTCGGTGGTTTTTTCCGCGCCGATCTTCTTCCACCTGACCCGTTATTTCTGGTCCTCGGTCTGAGTCTCGCCATGACATCCCGCCGCCCCCTCAAGAGCCGCGACACCGCCCTTGCCGCCCGCGCCGCCAAGGCCCTCTCCGCCACGCGCATAACCCCCAACCAGATCAGCGCCGCCTCCATCGGTTTCGCCCTGCTGGCGGGCGATGCCTTCTGGCTGTCGGGCGGCACCTCCGCTGTCTGGCTGCTGATCGCGGCCTTCGGGGTGCAGATGCGCCTCGCTTGCAACCTGCTCGACGGCATGGTGGCGATCGAGGGAGGGAAGAAGTCTCCGACCGGCGCCTTCTGGAACGAAGCCCCGGATCGGCTGGCGGACGTGCTGATCCTCGTCGGCATGGGACTGGGTACCGGCAACGTCGCGCTTGGATGGGCGGCGGCGGCCATGGCGGTGCTGACGGCCTATGTCCGCGAACTCGGCACCAGCGCCGGAGCGCCCGCGGATTTCTGCGGCCCCATGGCCAAACCGCACCGCATGGCCACCGCCACCGGCGCGGCCCTGCTGGCGATCCTTGCACCGCCGGACTGGATGGTGCTGGACTGGGCCCTCTGGAGCATCGCGATTGGCGCGGGTCTGACCTCCCTGCGCCGGAGCGGGCGACTGATCTCGCGGCTTCGGCGGAGCGGCTGATCCACCGACAGTCCCCGCTGGCAGGGACCCGGCAATCAATCGTCCACAGAAATTCGGATAGAACTGGCGCACCCGAGAGGATTCGAACCTCTGGCCTCTGCCTTCGGAGGGCAGCGCTCTATCCAGCTGAGCTACGGGTGCCTGAGCGGGCGTATACCGCCCCTTTTTCCGCCCTGCAAGCCGTAACCGGCCCGGCAGGTTTTGTTAGTGCTTTTAGGAGTCCCTAAAACTTCTGTCGGTACACTCCGTGCGTCCAGACCTGCCCGGAGGAAACCGATGCCTTTTCAGATTCGCCAACTCCTTGTCGGGGCCCTGGTCTGCGTTCTGACACTTCTGCCGGTCACGACCGCCGCAGAAGAGCGCTATACCTTCGGGATCGTGCCGCAGTTCGAGGCCCGGCAACTCGCGGAGACCTGGAAACCGATCCTCGAAGAATTGCACACGCGCACCGGGCACCGCTTCGAAATGGTCGGATCGCCGAGGATTCCCGAATTCGAGGCCGCCTTTGTCCAGGGCGATTTCGATTTTGCCTACATGAATCCCTATCACGCGCTGGTCGCGGGAGATCGTCAGGGATACCGGGCCATCGTGCGCGACGGCGGGCGGCAGCTCTACGGCGTGCTTGTCGTTGCCAGGGATTCGCCGTTCCGCAGCGTGGCCGACCTCGAAGGCAGGACCATCGCCTTTCCCGCCCCAAATGCTCTTGGGGCGGCATTGCTGATGCGGGCCGATCTCGACCGCAATTTTGGTCTGCATTATTCAGCACGCTACGTCGCGACCCACAGTTCAGCCTACTACAACGTGCTGCTCGGCCAGGCCGATGCGGCTGGCGGTGTCATGGCAACCTTGAATTCACAGGACGATCTCGTGCGCCACGGGCTGCGGATCCTCTACGAGACGACCCGCCTGCCGCCGCATCCCATCTCCGTACATCCGCGCGTGCCGAAAGAGGTGGCGGACGCGGTGCAGCAGGCATTCATCGACATGGCCCAGACCGAATCCGGCGCAGCCATGCTGGCCCAGGTGCCGATCAAGAGGCCGGTCATGGCCACGCAGGACGACTACGAGGGTCTGCGCAAGTTGGAGCTCCAGAGCTACTTCGTCCGGCCTCCGCAGACCGGCGGGTGAGACCGGATCATGCAACGGTCAGCCTGGACCATCCGACGGACGCTCATCGCCGTCGTCGTGATCGTATCGCTGGTGCGCATACTGGCGTTCAACTATCTTTGGTTGCCCCGCATCGCCTCGGTCATGACCGAGGCGCAGACCGAAGAGGTCGGACGGCAGCTGGACGTCATGGTCGACGCGCTGATGCCCTTCCAGCTTTCGCGGCAATACGCCGCCCTGCATGAAACCGTGAACAGCATCATGGCGCGCAATCCGAACTGGATCAGCGTGGTCGTGACCGACGAGACCGGCAAGCAGATCTACCCGTTCCAGCCGGTTCCGGACATCGAGGGGCACGGTATCGTCCGCCTCGACCGCGCCTTTTCAGTCAATGGCAGCGGCACCGGGCATATCTCCGCGCAGGTCGACATCAGCGCACATCTCGGCCGTCTGGAGCAGGAGACGCAGGTACAGGGCCGCCTTGCCATGGTGACCAGCCTGTTGCTGATGGTCGCGGTTGTGCTGCTGATCGACCGGCTTGTCATCCGGCGGGTCAAGACGCTGGCCGATGCGGCGGACCAGATGGCGCAGGGCAACTTCGATGCCGCCGTGCCGGAGAGCCGCGGGGACGAGGTCGGTCGGTTGGTCGACAGTTTCGTCTCCATGCGCAGCCGCATCGCGCAGAATACCGAGGCACTGCGCAACGCCCGGCAAGCCGCGGAGGCGGCGCTGGAGGCGAAATCGCAGTTCCTCGCCCGGATGAGTCACGAGATCCGCACCCCGCTCAACGGCGTGATCCCGGTTGCGGACCTCCTGTGCACGGCAAACCTCGAGGAGACGCACAGGAGACAGGCCGAGATCATCCGCGAATCCGGCAAGACCCTGCTGGCCATCGTCGACGACATCCTCGACCTCGCGAAGATCGAGGAGGGCCGGTTCGAAATCTACCCTGCGCCGATGCCGGTCCGGCGGCTTGTCGTCGGGGTCAGCCGCATCCTCGGCATCGCCGCCGAAAGAAAGGGACTCGACCTGCGCGTGGCCATCCATCCGGAGTTGCTCGAAGCGCAGATCGAGGCCGACGAGGATCGCCTGCGACAGGTGCTGATCAACCTGGCAGGCAATGCCATCAAGTTCACCGACACGGGCGCCGTGACCCTTGGCGCGGAACCGGCACCGGAGCAGCCGGGCGGCGGGGTCCGGTTCTTCGTGCGCGACACCGGAATCGGGATCGACACAGCGGACCACGCCCGGATCTTCGAACGGTTCGAACAGGCCGAAGGCGGGCGCAACCGGCGGTTCGGCGGCAGCGGGCTCGGCCTCGCGATCTCGCGCGCGCTGGTGATCTCCCACGGCGGCGACATCACGCTGGACAGCACCCCTGGCCAGGGCAGCACCTTCAGCTTCTCTCTGCCGACGCCAATTCTGGCCGCGGTCGATGCGCCGAGGCACGCCGAAACGCAGCAGCGCGTCACGCCGGACTACGCCGGATCACGGGCGCTGATCGTGGATGACAACGCGACCAATCGTTTCGTGGCAAAATCGCTGATGCAGCAGTTGGGGTTCGAGGTCGACGTCGCCAGCAACGGTGCCGAGGCGCTGGCCGCGATCGGGCAAAAGACCTACGATGTCGTCCTGATGGACATGCATATGCCGCGCATGGACGGTCTCGACGCAACGCGCCACATCCGCGCGATGCCCCGCCCGAAGAAGGATGTGAAGATCATCGCCCTGACCGCCAGCGTGCTGGAAGAGGACCTGACACGCTGCCGCGAGGCGGGCATGAACGGGTTCGTCGCCAAGCCACTCTCGTCAACCACGCTGCGCGCGGCCCTTGCGGCCTGAGCGTCACCGTCCTCAGCCGAACAGCTCGTGCGCCAGTTCCAGCGCGTCGATCAACACGTCGACCTCTTCGGTCGTGTTGTAGAGCCCGAACGACGCCCGGCAGGTCGCCGTGACGCCGAGGTGCTCCATGAGCGGCCCGGCACAGTGATGCCCGGCACGCACCGCGACGCCCTTCTTGTCGAGGATCGTCGAGATGTCATGCGCGTGGGCCGCGCCCTGCATGGTGAAGGAGAAGATCGCCGCCTTCTCCGCCGCCGTGCCCTGCACGTTCAGCCAGTTCAACCCGTCGAACCGCGCCCGCGCGTAGTCGCGCAGGGTCTTTTCATGGGCGGCGATGGCCTCCATCCCCAGCCCCATCATGTATTCCAGCGCCACGCCAAGGCCGATCTGCTGGACGATGCCGGGCGTGCCCGCCTCGAACATCATCGGCGGATCGTTGTAGGTCACCGCCTCCTTCGTGACCTCGCGGATCATGTCGCCACCCCCGAGAAAGGGGCGCATTTCCGCCATCCGTTCCTTGCTGATCCAGATCGCGCCGGAGGCGGAAGGACCATACAGCTTGTGCCCGGTGATGGCATAGAAATCGCAGCCGATGTCCGCCACGTTCACCGGCATGTGCACCGCTGCCTGGCTGCCGTCCACCAGCACCGGCACCCCCTTTGCCCGCGCCCCCTCGCAGATCGCCTTCACGTCGACCACGGTGCCGAGCACGTTGGAGACCTGCGTGACCGCGACCAGCTTCGTCTTTGGTCCGATGGCGTCGATCACCTTCTGCGGATCGAGCGCGCCGGTGGCGTCCACATCGACCCATTTCAGAACCACCCCCTGCCGTTCGCGCAGGAAATGCCAGGGCACGATGTTGGCGTGATGCTCCATGACCGACAGGACGATCTCGTCCCCGGCTTCCATGCGCGGCATCGCCCAGCCGTAGGAGACAAGATTGATCCCCTGCGTCGTACCGGTGGTGTAGACGATCTCTTCCGGGTCGGGCGCCCCGAGGAAACGCGCCACGATCTCGCGCACGCCTTCGTATTTCTCCGTCGCCAGATTGGACAGGAAATGCAGGCCCCGATGGACGTTGGCGTATTCCTCGGCATAGCCGCGCGTCACCGCGTCGATCACCGCCTGCGGCTTTTGCGCTGACGCGCCATTGTCGAGGTAGACCAGCGGCTTGCCGTTCACCTGCCGGGACAGGATGGGAAAGTCGCGGCGGATTTCTGTGACGTCATACATATCCGGTAATCTCGCTTGGTTCGAACCCGACAAGGTTCAGCAGAATGGCAAGGCCGACCGCCGAAGCGATCACACCGAGGACCAGGACGGACACCGCCTTGATCGCGTTGTTGAAATCATGGGCTTCGTCAAGGAAGCCCGAGGTGATCCAGGCGCCAAGTGCCGAAGCCGCGAAGGCCAGCAGCGCCGCAAGATTGGCCGCCACCGGCGACAGCAGGGTCAGCGCCACCTGCGCCAGCACGCCGAGCACCTGGAGCCAGACCATGAGCAGCATCACTTCGGAAAACCGCGCCCGCCCGCCGAAGAGCCGCCCGACATAGGTGAAGGAAGCCATCAGGATCAGCAGCGCGATGGCCCGCATGCCCATCAGGGCGACGGGACTGGCCAGCAGCCCGGCGACAGGCACGTCGGTCGCCATCATCAACGAAATGGAGTAGAGCAGCGCATTGAGCACGAGCGTCAGCACGAAGCCCAGCACAACCGCCTCGCGCGGCAGGCGCAGGCTGAGAAGCAGCCGCGCCACACCGCGCGGGCTGGCGATGGTCTCGATGCCGAGCCGGACGATCCCTTGCGGTGTCATGCGCCCTGCCCCGCCCCGAACCGATGCGCGCCGCGCATCCCGCCGATCCAGAACCACAGGAAAACCGCGAACCACGCCGCGCCGACCAGCGTCAGCGACGGTGCCGCGCCGATGAAACCGGCGACGAGACCATAGAGCAGGACCAGCGGCGACGAGGCGAGCAGCGCCCAGATCAGCGCGAGGCGCGCGCCATAGCCGCCGCCCCTGTAGCCCAACGGTTTGCCGATCAGCCCGATCAGGAAGCCGGTGAAGTAGAGGATCAATGGGAAGATGAACACCGTGGCGAGCAGCGTGCCCCCCAACAGCATGTTCAGCTCCTTGTCCTCCAGATGCGCCTGCCGCGCCAACGCGGGCCAGCGGGCGACGAAGAAGATCACGCAGGTGCCCATGACCAGCGCCAGAAGCCGGTCCTCGCGCGGACCGGCCTGAAGGAGCCGGGACACGACCCGGCCCGGCCCCTTGTAGGTGGCCACGATATCCTGCGTGACAGGCATCAGGCGCGCCGACGCTCCAGCCAAGCGGCGACCCGGCCGTTGATTTCCTCCTGCAGGCCTTCGTCCTCGATCTCCTGCACCGCCTCTGCGATGAAGGCGATAGTCAGCAGGTCCTCGGCAATGCCACGGGGCACGCCGCGCGCGCGCAGGTAGAACAGCCCTTCCTCGTCGATTGCCCCGGACGTGGACCCGTGCGAGCAGGCCACGTCATCGGCGTAGATCTCCAGTTCCGGCTTGGCGAGGAACTGGCTGTCGTCGTCGAGCAGCAGCGACTGGCTGATCTGGTAGCCGTCGGTCTTCTGCGCCCCCGCCTTCACGAGGATCTTGCCCTGGAACACGCCGGTCGCGCCGTTGCGCAGCACCTTCTTGAACACCTGCCGGCTCTCGCAGCCCACCGCGTCATGGGTGATGAACACGGTGTCGTCGTGGTGGAAATCGCCGTCGCCCATGCAGGCGCCAGCCACATGCGCCACCGCATCGTCGCCGGTCAGCTCGATCACGCATTCGTTGCGCGTCAGCACACCGTTGGCGGTCAGGGTGAAGCTCTTGAAGGTGCTTTCCGCCCCCAGCCGCGCGAAGATATGCGTCGCGGCGCGGCGCTGATGATCGCGGCCCTGCGCCCGGACGTGGTGCAGACGGCCGGTATCGGCGATGTCCACTTCCATGACCTTGTTGAACCGTGCGGCGGCGGGACCGTTCTCGAGGATCGTGACTTCCGCGCCCGCGTCCACCTTGACCACGTGATGCAGGATGGCATCGGAGGTCTCGGACGCATGGCGGTAGATCACGTTGATCGGCTTGGACGGGGTGCCGGTGACGTGGATCAGCAGGCCATCGGTGGCAAAGGCGGTGTTGAGCGCCGCCAAAGGCCGCTCCACCGGACTCTGTCCATTCGCTTCCAGGACCCCGTAGAGGTCCTTGGCCCAATGGATGTCCGTGACCTCGGCGAGCCGCGCGATGGTCACACCGTCCAGCGCCAGCGGGTCGGAGGCCTCCGCATCGAAGACACCATCGGTGAAGACGATCTTCAGGCGGTCCACCGCGCCGAAAACCGGCGCTTCTCCGTCCGAAAAGACCGCCGCGTTCGGCGCATCCGCCTGCACAAGCGTGTCCGGCCGCGTGTATTTCCAGTATTCGTCCCGCGCCCCCGGAAGCCCCATCCGGCGCACCCGCGCCAGGGCGTCCTGACGCGCCGCAGCCGCCCAGCCGCCTTCCGGCAGCGTCAGCGCCGCCAGCCGCGCCTCGGTAGCGTCGAGCTTGACCTTTGCAACAGCCATTTACGCCTCCTCTGCCAGCAGGTGTGCGTAACCTTCGTTCTCGACCTCGAGCGCCAGCTCCGGTCCGCCGGTCTTGATGATGCGGCCATTCGCCATGATGTGCACCACGTCCGGCTTGATGTGATCGAGCAGGCGCTGGTAGTGCGTGATGACGAGGAAGGAGCGGCCCTCCGAGCGCAGCGCGTTCACGCCATCCGCCACCAGCTTCATGGCGTCGACGTCGAGGCCGCTATCGGTCTCGTCGAGGATGCACATCTTCGGCTCCAGCATTGCCATCTGCAGGATCTCGTTGCGCTTCTTCTCGCCACCGGAGAATCCGACGTTCACCGGACGCTTGAGCATCTCCGCGTCGATCTTCAGGTCCTTCGCCTTGGCGCGGATCACCTTCAGGAACTCGGCGGAAGACATCTCCTCCTCGCCCCGCGCCTTGCGCTGCGCGTTCACCGCGGTGCGCAGGAAAGTCATGTTGCCGACGCCCGGGATCTCCACCGGGTACTGGAACGCCAGGAACAGACCAGCGGCGGCGCGCTCTTCCGGCTCCATCTCGAGAATGTCCTCGCCGAGCAGCGTGGCGGAGCCGTCCGTCACCTCGTACCCGTCCTTGCCCGACAGGACATAGGACAGCGTCGACTTGCCCGAGCCGTTCGGCCCCATGATCGCATGCACCTTCCCCGCCTCGACGGTCAGATCCACACCCTTGAGGATCTGCTTGTCCTCTTCTTCCAGCTTCACGTGCAGGTTCTTGATTTCCAGCATTTTTCGCGTCCTCTTTCGTCCTGGTTCCGCGGCTCAGGGCCGCAGCATGAAATTGACGAACCAGAGCAGCCGCTCCGGTCCGATGGGGCTCGGGGTCACATGGAACTCTGCCATGCGCCCGGTGATCTGCGGTTGGCCGAGGACCTCCTCGACCTTATGGTAATGTTTGCGCTGGACGTAGTCGTCAAACAGCACGGTGACGGGCTTTTGCGCCATGAAGGCCGCCGTCAGGGCGCAGGCCTGCCGGAAGCGGCCATCGACCAGGATCACGTCAGGCTGGCGGAACTCCGGCAGGCCCCAGACTTCGAGCGCATACCGTGGGTAGCGCTGAAACTCCGTGTGGTCGACCGGATGGCCCCACTCCTTCGTCGCGCCGATGTCGGACCAGATCACATCCACCTCGGTCCCCGCCGCCGGGGGGTTTTCGGCAAGGAATCCGCGCATCATCTGCGCCCAGTCCTTGTCCGACTCCACCGAGAACACCGTCTTGCCGGTCATTTCCGACGCCATCACGGTAGACCCGCCCGAGCCGTATTCGAGGAGGACCTCCGCCTCCTCGTAGGCTGCACGCAAAAGCGCGGCCTCGGCCTCGGGCAGCGTCAGCTCCGGGCGTGGTATGACCGTCTGCAGGCTCACCCGAGAACCACCGCCGTGCCGGAGGCGCTGACCATCAGCATGCTGTCACCCACCACTTCGTAATCGAGGTCGATGCCGACAACCGCCGTGGCGCCAAGCCGGGCGGCGCGCGCTTCGAGTTCGCGCATCGCGGTGTCGCGGGCGTCCTGCAACTTGCTCTCGTAGGCGCCGGAGCGCCCGCCGACGATATCGGTGATCCCGGCAAAGAAATCGCGCACCACATTGGCGCCCATGATGGCCTCGCCGACGACGATGCCCTTGTAATCGGTGATCTTGTAGCCTTCGACGGAATGGGTGGTGGTCAGGATCATGGCTGTACTCCGATGGGTTGTGCGAAGACATTCACATTGGCGCTCTGATGCCGGGATTCAAAGGTCACGGCGTAATTCTGCTGTGCCAGCCAGTGTCGGAACTCCGCGTCATTCGCCGTGTCCACTTCGACGAACAGCGCCGGGCGCTCTTTGGCGATGACCTGCTCGAACCCGGAAAGCACAAGCATTTCCATGCCTTCCACGTCGATCTTGATGAGGTCTACGGGCATATCGGCAAAGAGATCGTCGCCGCGGTGCACCTCGATGTCGCCGCCCTTGCCCAGTTGTGCCGCACCGAGGTTCCGCCCACGCTCGAAGACGGCATAGCCGCCCTCGGAGCGATCCGAGAGACCGATACCGAGCGCGGACAGGTCGATCACTTCCGCAAGCCCGTTCGCCTCGACATTGGCCCGCAGCGCCGCGATGGCCTTCGGATTCGGCTCGATGCACGTCACCTTCACTGCGCCCATCAGCGTCGCGAAATAGAGCGCGTGGTTGCCTACGTTCGCCCCCACGTCGATCACATGTGCGCCCCTGCCCACATGCGCCGCAACCCGGTCGAGATCGGCCCTTTCATAGAACTTGCCAACCCGGTGCCGCTCCTGGATCGGACAGCCTTCCGCGTTGAGGTGAAAGACGAATTCACGTCCTTCGATCTGCGCGCTCACCTGCTCCATCAGCGCCGCCGCCCCATCACAAGCTGTGCGAAGAGGCTGCCGCAGAAGCCCGAAACAAAAGACAGCGCGATCAGCACCATCGGCGAAAACGCCATGCTGAGCGCCCCGACAACCGCCGAGAAGATCGCGCAGAACACGCCGGTCAGCAGCGATGTCATCAGAACCGCGCCCGCCATTTCAGAACACCATCGACAGCACCGCCGCCGCCAGCCATGAGACGAACCCGGCGACAAGCGCCGTCTTCCAGACGGACCCCTGTACCAGCCCGTCGGTCTTGCCCTTCTTCGCCCGAAGGCCGAAGCCGATCATGGTTCCAAGGAACATGCCGACGCCGACACCGACGGTCTGATGGACTGCTTCTGCGAACATTCAGATCACCCCCGAAAGACGAACGCTGCGCCAACTGCAATGAAGGTGAAACCGATCACGGTGCCCAGCGAGATACTTTCCTTCAGCCAGAACGCCGAGAAAAGCACGAAGACCACCAGCGTGATGATCTCCTGTATGGTCTTGAGCTGCGCGGCGGAATAGACGCCGTGCCCGATCCGGTTCGCTGGCACCGCGAGGCAATACTCGAAGAAGGCGATGCCCCAGCTGACGAGGATCACCACCCAGAGCGCCTTGCCCTTGTGGCCCAGGTGCCCGTACCAGGCGAAGGTCATGAAGACATTCGACAGGCTCAGGAGCACGATGGGCGTGAGGGCCGGATATGAGAGCGACATTCTTCACCAAAGCAACAGGCTGTAGGGCGGGGCTGTGCCCCGCACCCTTGGCCAATCCTCAGCCAACCGAGCCTTCGAGCGAGATCGCCACCAGTTGTTGCGCTTCCATGGCGAACTCCATCGGCAGCGCCTGCAGGACCTCGCGGCAGAAGCCGTTGACCACGAGCGCAACCGCCTCCTCCTCGTCCATGCCGCGCTGGCGGCAGTAGAAGAGCTGATCGTCGTCGACCTTCGATGTGGTCGCCTCGTGCTCGACCCGCGACGAATTGTTCTTCACCTCGATATAGGGAACCGTATGCGCCCCGCACTTGTCACCGATCAGCAGCGAGTCGCACTGGGTGTAGTTGCGCGAGTTCTTCGCCTTCGGGTGCATGGACACGAGGCCGCGATAGGTGTTCTGCGCCACGCCCGCCGAAATCCCTTTGGAGACGATCCGGGACTTCGTATCGCGCCCGAGGTGGATCATCTTGGTGCCGGTATCGGCCTGCTGGTGGTTGTTGGCGATGGCGATGGAGTAGAACTCGCCCTGGCTCTCGTTGCCGCGCAGGATGCAGGACGGGTACTTCCAGGTTACGGCGGAGCCGGTCTCGACCTGCGTCCACATCACCTTTGCCCGGTCGCCCCGGCAATCGGCGCGCTTGGTCACGAAGTTGTAGATGCCGCCCTTGCCGTTTTCATCCCCGGGGAACCAGTTCTGCACGGTGGAATACTTCACCTCCGCATCTTCCTCGACGATGATCTCGACCACGGCGGCATGCAGCTGCGCGGTGTCGCGCTGCGGCGCGGTGCAGCCTTCGAGGTAGGACACGTAAGAGCCCTTGTCGGCGATGATGAGCGTGCGCTCGAACTGGCCGGTGTTCTCGGCATTGATGCGGAAATAGGTGCTGAGCTCCATTGGGCAGCGCACGCCGGGCGGCACGTAGACGAAGGAGCCATCGGAGAAGACCGCGCTGTTCAGAGTGGCATAGAAGTTGTCCGAGACCGGAACCACCGAGCCGAGGTACTTCTTCACCAGCTCGGGATGCTCGCGGATCGCCTCGGAAATTGAGCAGAAAATCACGCCCGCCGCCTTGAGCTCCTTCTGGAAGGTCGTGCCCACGGACACGGAATCGAATACCGCGTCGACGGCGACCTTGCGCCCTTCGGCGGGCGCGTTCTCCGCGCCTTCGACCCCGGCAAGGATCATCTGCTCCTTGAGCGGAATGCCGAGCTTTTCATAGGTTTCGAGCAGCTTCGGGTCGACATCATCCAGCGACTTCGGCTTTTCCGTCATCGAGGCCGGGCGCGCGTAGTAATACTGCTCCTGGAAGTCGATTTCCGGGTAGTCGACCATCGCCCAGGTCGGCTCTTCTTTCTGCAGCCAGCGCTCATAAGCCGCCAGCCGCCACTCGGTCATCCACTCCGGCTCGTCGTTCTTCGAGGAGATCAGCCGGACGATATCGGGAGTCAGCCCTTTCGGCGCATACTCCATCTCGATCTCGGTGTCCCAGCCGTACTTGTAGGTTCCGACGGACTTCACCGCATCCACGGTTTCCTGATCGACGCCGTCCTTGACGGTCACTTCATCCATAGCTGTCATTCGCGTTTCCTCTCGGTCAGGCGTTCCGCGCGCGGTGCCGCTTGTATGTCCCGGCCCATGCGTCGGCAAAACGCAGGACCTCGTCTCGTGTCGTGGATGGCCCGAGGCTCACCCGGATGGCGCTGCTGGCCACCGTTTCGTCATATCCCATCGCCCGCAGCACCCGGCTCGCCCGGACCTTGCCGGACGAACAGGCACTGCCCGCGCTTATGGCGAAACCCGCGAGGTCCATCTGCATGACCTGCGTCTCGCCCTTCCAGCCCGGCAGTGCGAAGCACGACGTGTTGGGGAGTCGCGCCGCGGATTTCCCGACAAAAATAGTCTCTTTAGCCGTGGCTGCAATAGCTGTTTCTAGAATGTTTCTAATTTCCTCGACAGGCTCCCAAACCCCTGCCGCAAGGTCCCGCTGCGCCGCCTCCGCCGCCGCGCCGAATCCCGCGATGCCGGTGACATTCTCGGTGCCGGACCGCCGCCCCATCTCCTGACCGCCACCCCTGATCTGCGCCGCGATGTCCGTGCCACGCTTCATCACGAGCGCCCCGATCCCTTTAGGCCCGCCCAGCTTGTGCGCCGAGATCAACGCCATGGTGCAGCCCAGCCAGTTGAACGCGACCGGCAGTTTGCCAAAGGCCTGCGTGGCATCGACCACGGCGAGGCCCTGCGGCAGGTCCTGGATCACCCCGGTTTCCGAATTCGCCGCCTGCAGGACGGACCGCGCCGGATCTGTCACGGTGACGCTGCCCTCGCCGTCCACCGGCAGCGACGTCTCGACCCAGGCCGCCACGGCATCATGCTCGACCTCGGCGCCGAGATAGCCCTGCCCGGCACAAGCCAGCGCCGCCGCTTCCGTCGCGCTGGAGACGAACACCACATCCGCCCCGTCCGCGCCGAATGCCGCCGCCACCTGTGCCCGCGCCTTCTCGACCGTAGTCTTCGCCGCCCGGCCTTCCGCATGCACGGAGGACGGGTTGCCGCAGACGTCCATCGCTGCGATCATAGCCGCCCGCGCCTCTGGCCGCACTGGCGTCGTGGCATTCCAGTCAAGGTAGGTCCGGCTCACTCCGCCCCCTGATTCTTCTTGGCGAAAATACCCAAAAATGCGGGGCACAACCCCGCCCTACGGACCGTCTCACCGATCATCGTCGACCACCGCAAAGATCGACGGCACGGCCGGGCACGGGGCCAGCGTGTTTTCGATCACGTCGGACAGGCGCGTCTGGTGCAGGTAGACATAGACCTGCGCCGACAGGCTCTGCCACAGCCGGTTCGACAGCGACTGCGCCTTGGAGCCGGAGGCCGCACCCGAGGCGCCCGCGCCCTTCTGCATCGCGTCGACCGTTTCGTCCACCGCGCCGAGCACGTCCACCACCCGGATGTCGCTCGCGGATCGCGCCAGCCGATAGCCGCCCCCTGGCCCCCGCACGGATTCCACCAGGCCCGCCCGGCGCAGCTTGACGAACAGTTGTTCGAGGTAAGGCAGCGAGATGTCCTGGCGCTTGGAAATCTCGCCCAACGTCACCAGCGTTCCGTCGGGTTGCAGCGCGATGTCGGTCAGGGCGACCATGGCGTAGCGGCCTTTTGTACTCAGTTTCACAGCTTTCCCCCTCCAACACCGCACCCGCGCGGCCATTCCAATTGACCTCGGCACGGCAATTGCCTATCTGCAGTCCAGCTCGATCCAAAGCCAAAGTTTACCAACGCGGTAGGCCACGGCCTCCAATTAGAACGTTTCTAAGATGGCTGAGGAATTTCGTCAAGAATGTCCTCGGCTGAAAGAGGAAAACCCGATCCATGCCCGAGGTCATTTTCGCCGGACCCGAAGGCCGCCTCGAAGGCCGCTACCACCCCCAGAAAGACCGCGACGCCCCCATCGCCATCGTCCTGCACCCGCATCCGCAGTTCGGCGGGACGATGAACAACAAGGTCGTCTACAATCTGCACTACGCCTTCTACAAGATGGGCTTCACCGTGCTGCGCTTCAACTTCCGCGGCGTGGGTCGTTCGCAGGGCGAATATGACCAGGGGGTCGGCGAGCTTTCCGATGCCGCCTCCGCGCTCGACTACCTGCAGTCGATGAACCAGAACTCGAAGCACTGCTGGGTCGCCGGCTTCTCCTTCGGGGCCTGGATCGGCATGCAACTGCTGATGCGTCGGCCGGAGATCACCGGCTTCGTGTCGGTCTCGCCGCCCGCGAACATGTACGACTTCTCGTTCCTCGCGCCCTGCCCCTCTTCCGGGCTGATCATCAACGGCACCGCCGACAAGGTCGCGCCGCCCGCAGACACCCGGGCGCTGGTGAACAAGCTGCACGAGCAGAAGGGCATCACCATCACCCACGATGAGATCGAGGGGTCCGGCCACTTCTTCGAAGAGCCGCACATGGACACGATGATCGGCACCGTCTCGTCCTACGTAAAGCGCCGCCTGACCGAGAACACGCGCTGAGCGCCGCCGCAGCGTGAGACTATTTCTAGGCTGAAAATCGTCTCACCGGGCGGTCAGCGCAGCAGGCTGAGGATCGTCTGCGGCGTGCTGTTGGCGATCGAGAGCGCCTGCACTGCGAGGCTTTGCTGAACCTGCAAGGCCTGTTGCCGGGCTGACAGTTCAGTCATGTCCGCATCGACCAACGCCCCAACCCGGCTTTGCAGGGTCTTGGCCATCTTGTCGGAAAACGCGGACTGGATCTCCACCCGTCGCTCGGCGGAGCCGAAATGCGCCGCCGCCCGCGCCGCCACCTCCACCGCGAGGTCGATCCGATCCAGCGCCCTGTCCCGGTCAACCCCATCGGTCAGATCCAGCCCATCCATGAAGCCCAGCCCGCCGCCGCTGCTGTCGGTGCGGGCGTATTGCAAAACCTGCACCGTGAAACTGCCCGAAGCGGCAGAGGTCTTCGCCTCCACGATCATCTGCCCCGCGCTGCCGGTCCCGGCGAAGGCCACGAGGTCGTCCGTGGAGAACCCCTGCGCCTTGACATGCGCGTTGAAGGCGGAGGCCAGCACGGTGCGGATGTCGCCGCCGGTGCTGTCATTGCCCGCGACGAAGGCCAGTTGGCTCTCGCTCGTCGTGTTGAGCGCCGCATAGACGCCGGTTCCGCCGGTGATCGCGAGGGAATACCCCGCACCCGCCGGCACCGCTCCGTCGAAATCCACCGCATAGGCGCTGCCCGCCGAGATCGCCTGCCCCGTCTCCAGCGCCCCGCTGAAGCTGTTGGCCGCCGCCGAGAGCGCCGTCGCGCCCGCCGTTATTGCCCCAGCGTCAAGGCGCAGGTCCTGCCGCGCCACGGCGATCTTGATCGCCCCGCTGGTCAGCCCGCCCGCGTAGGCAGTGACCCGAAAGTCCCCGGTCTCGCCCGCCGTGCCGGTGTCCTGCAGCAGGTTGATGCCGTTGAACTGCGCGGCGCCGACGATGGTGCGGATCTGCTCGACCTGCGCCGCGAACCGCGCCTGCAGCTTGCCCGAATCCGCCGCCGCATTGCGTGCCGCGATGATCGTCTTCTTCATGTCGCCGAGCGTGCCGACCACCGCCTCCGCCCCGGACCGCGCCACCGACAGCGTCGCGCGGCCCATGTCGAGGCTCGATTGAACGGCCACATAGCCCTTCACCTCGGATTCCATCGTCTTCGACACCGCCCAGAGCGCCGGGTTGTCCTGCGCGGTCGCGATGCGTTTCCCGGTGCCCAGCGTCGCCTGCACCCGGTCCAGATCCGTCGCGGCAGCCTGCAGCGTACGCAAAGCCACCTGCGACGCGTTGTTCGTCACAATACTTGTCATGTCAGCCCACTCACCGCGGCCCGGCCTGTTCGCGCCGGGACCGCCCCAATGTCATGCTCTTCACCCAAAGAGCCGGATCATGAGAACAGCCCCGGCTTAAGATTGCCTGAACGGCGGCCAAGGATTTGTCTCGGGTTGAGCAGACCTGCCTGACGGGGCATAGTGCCCGCGATCCGAGTCCCTTGAAAAGAGAATGACAGCCCATGGCCTCCGTTCTGGAAGACCTTGCCGACAAGCTGGCCGCCGATACCATCAAGGCCATGGACGCGCTGGACGATGACCGCCTGTATGAACAGGTGGCCAAGGTTCTGGGCGCCTCGTCGCAGACCGCCGAGGAAGCCTACCTGACCTCGATCCGGATCCGCCTCGCCGAGCGGCGCGGGCGCACCTTCCTGACCGAACACGTCAAGGCCGCCCTCGAAGCCAAGCGCCGCGGCGAGGCCCCGCCCGAGGCACTGGCCCCCGGCTCGGACAACGAGGCGCTCTGATCAGGTCACGCGGGCACGCACCTGGTATTTGGGATCGCGCCAGAGGCCGCCGCCGATCACCTCTTCCATGACCTCTGCCGCCGCCACCACGTCGGCGTCGTCCAGATAGAGCGGCGTGAAACCAAAGCGCATCAGGTCCGGGGCCCGGAAATCCCCGATCACCCCCCGTTCGATCAGCGCCTGCATCGCGGCATAGCTCTCGTTGAAGGCAAAGGAGACCTGGCTGCCGCGCTGCCCTGGATCGCGCGGGCTGGCGAGGGTCAACTCCGGACAGCGCCGCTCCACCTCCGCGATGAAGCGCTCCGACAACGCGATGGAGGCCGCCCGGACCTCGTGCATGTCCACTCCCTCCCAGACATCGAGTGCCGCGTCGAGCACCGCCAGTTGCAGGATCGGCGGCGTGCCCACGCGCAGACGCTCTGCGGACATCGCCGGGCGATACCCCGGCTCCATGGCAAAGGGCGCGTCATGGCCCAGCCACCCGGCCAACGCCGGTTCGACGCTTTCGACGATGTCGGGACGGGCATAGATGAAGGCCGGCGCCCCTGGCCCGCCGTTCAGGTACTTGTAGGAACATCCCACCGCGAATTCCGCGTTCGATCCCGCCACGTCCAGCGGCACCGCCCCGGCGGAATGCGCGAGGTCCCAGATCATCACCGCCCCGGCCGCGTGGGCCGCATCCGTGATGGCCTTCATGTCATGGCGGCGCCCGGAACGGTAATCGACCTCGGTCAGCATGACCACCGCCACATCCTCGGTGATGGCCTTCACGACGGACTCCGGTGGCGGTGTGCGCAGGCTGTAGCCCTTGTCCAGCGTACCGATCAGCCCCTGCGCCATGTAGAGATCGGATGGGAAGTTGCCCCTGTCCGACAGGATGATCCGCCGCCCGGGCCGCATCTTCAGCGCCGCCGCGAGGGCCTGGTAAACCTTGATCGAAAGCGTATCCCCGGTGGCCACAGAGCCCTCAGGCGCGCCGATCAGCCGGGCAATCCGGTTGCCGACCTGCCGCGGCAGATCCATCCACCCGGCAGAGTTCCACGCCCGGATCAGCTGGACGCCCCACTCCTGCGTGATTACCTGCTGCGCCCGCGCCGCCGCGTGCCGTGGCAGCACGCCCAGGGAGTTGCCGTCGAGATAGATCACCCCTTCCGGCAGATCGAAGAGGTCCTTGCGCGGCAATGTCATGATGTACCCTGCTTTTTCGTCAACTTGCTGCATCTTAACGTCACATTCGGGCAAGGCCATATGTCTCGGCCGCCTGCCGACAAATTTACCGCAAATTAACCTCCCCACCTGCAGGCTGATCGCGGGACGACCGAGACAGACACCCTGATTCCGCATGAAAGACCTTGCAGACACCATCACACGGGACGCGCCGGGGGACCGCACGCCATGAGCGGCGCGGGTATGCCGGCGTGGATTGCCCGCCACCTGGACTACGTCCGCCGGTCGAAACCCGAGCCGAAGACCGGCGGCGGGTCGACCCGCTATGACCAGCCACAGGGCGCGCCCCGCAACCCGGGGTTTTCCGATGCCGCCTTGGACGGGCTGCGCGATCTGGAGGCGCGCCTGCCGCCGCCGGGGGCGGAGGTGCGCCCGGCGTGGCAGCCCGTGCATCAGCACCGCGACAGGCTCTCGCCGGAGAACGCCGCGGGCGGTGGGCTGATCACCGACGACCGCGGCAACCTGCGACCGCATTACCACGGCCACCGCGAGCGCCTGCGTCAGCGGTTCCTGTCCGGCGGGCACGAGGCGATGCCGGAATACGAGGTGCTGGAGCTGTTGCTGTTCAACGCCATTCCGCGCATCGACGTCAAGCCGTTGGCCAAGCGGCTGCTGGCGGAATTCGGCGATCTCAGCGGCGTCATTGCCGCGTCGGAGCACCGAATCCTGCAGGTGCCGGGCGCGGACAGCAAGGTCTTCCTGCAACTGCGGATCGCCGAGGCAATGGCCGCGCGGATGACCAAGGCGAAGACGCTGAAGCGCGACCTGCTCTCGTCCTGGGACGCGCTGATCGACTACTGCCGCACCGCCATGGCGCATCGGGATACGGAACAGTTCCGGGTGCTCTATCTCGACCGCAAGAACAAGCTCATCGCCGACGAGAAGCAGGCCGATGGCACGGTCGACCACGTGCCGGTCTACCCGCGCGAGGTGGCGAAACGGTCCCTGGAACTCAATGCCACGGCGATCATTCTCGTCCACAACCACCCCTCGGGTGACACAACCCCCAGCGGCCCGGACATCGACATGACGGAACAGATCGTCAATGCCGTGGGGGTGATCGGCGTGACCGTGCATGATCACGTCATCATCGGCAAGGAATCGGAATTCTCGTTCCGCTCGAACGGGTATATCTGACGGAACCAGTCTTCGAAGTCGCGATGGCCGCGCTCCGGCACAGAGCGCGGAGCAATCCGCTTTCATGACCGCGTCAACTGCCCCCGCGCGACGCAGAGATGGCGACGACCGCGCAAGCCAATCTAGGTCCGGAACGGCACGAACCCCAGCGTCAACAGCGCTCCCGCCGCGATCACGCCATACAGCCACAGTTTCCAGCGCGGCCCCTCCAGCCGCCACACCCGGCGATAGCCGTAGCCCGCGAGGCAGGCGGCGACGAAGATCGCCGTGGCGATCAGCGGTGTCAGCACAAAATCAGTCAACCGTTCCGCGTCCCATGATCAAAGGTGTTTACCCATCCGCGTTTTGCACTACGCTGATACGCAGATAACCGGAGGAAAGCCATGCCCGCATCCTATCAGCCCCACACCCGTGGCGACGACGAGCAAGACCGCTCCATGAGCCAGACGTTGGAGACCAACCTCTCGGCGGCGCAGACCACCGTGGGTCATGTGCTCGACGGCAAGGGCGGGGACGTCTACTGGGTCGCCCCGGAGGACACGGTTCATCACGCGGTCGAAGTGCTGCGGGACAAGCGCATCGGTGCGCTTCTGGTGAAGAATCCCCAGGGCGAGGTCGTCGGCATCCTGTCCGAGCGCGACATCGTCCGCCGCCTCGCCGACACCCCCGGCACCACCCTGCCGCAGACGGTCAAGGACCTGATGGTCACGAAGGTCGAGACCACGACCCGCGACGAGACATTGGTGCGGGTGCTGCGGCGCATGACGGACGGGCGCTTCCGCCACATGCCGGTCATGGACGAGGGCTTTGCCATCGGCATGATCACCATCGGCGATGTGGTCAACTACCGGCTGACCGCGCTGGAATACGAGGCGTTGAAGCTCAAGCAACTGATCGTCGGGTAAGCGTGCCGTAGACGGTATAGCCGCGATAGAGCGCGGCCTGCCGGACCTCTGCCCCCGAAACATGCCGCGCCATCTCGGCGGGCAAGGTCCAGCGCGGCGTGACGTGGAACTTTGCCAGCCAGGCCAGCAGGCCGCGCCGGAACCAGCGCGGCAAGCCCGCCTGATCGCCAAAATCCACAATGTGCACGGTGCCGCCCGGGGCGAGGTGCGAGAACGCTTCGTCCAACGCCCCCTGCCAGTCGGGGATCATCGACAGGCTGTAGGACATCACGATGTGGTCGAACGCGACTACGCCGAACAGCGCCCGTGGATCGAAGGCACAGGCGTCCGCTTTTGCCAGCGCCGCCCCCGGCCCCAGCTTTGCCCGCGCCGACAGGAGCATCTGCTCCGAGATGTCCAATCCGAAGAGCTGCGCCTGCGGATACCGCCGTTTGATCGCCGCAAGGTTTCGCCCGGTGCCGCAGGCCACTTCCAGCACACGCTGGCCCGGCTGGACGTCCATACGGTCGATCAGATGGTCGCGTCCGAGCAGGTAATACTTGCGCGTGACGTCGTAAAACCGCCGCTGGTGGCGGTAGACCTGGTCCATCAACGCGCCGTGATCCGCCGTGTGGGTCATGTCAGCCCCTGAGCCGGTAAAGATGCACGCCGCCGTAGATCGCGGAGCGGTCCGTTGCGAAGGCGCGGGCGGAGGCTTCGGCGTCATACGCCCAGCGGTCGAGGATCGCCCCGGGCACCCGCCCCGGCAGGATGTCGGCCGCGCCGCCGGTGCGGAACAGAACGCGCGCGTCCGGCATCGCCGTGCGGGTGATCTCGCGCCATAGCGCGGTCAGTTGCGCGTCGGTCATCCAGTCCTGCGCATCAAGCAGGATATAGACGGATTTCGACGCCGCGGGCGCCTTGGCCAGCAGGTCGGTGATCGAGATGTTCTGCGCCGTCACCCGCCCCGCCGCCGCACGCACCGCGTCGAAATGCCGGGCTTCGAGGTAGGGCGGCACCGGGCCGGTGCCGTCCGCCTTGTAGGCGCGGTTCGCAGCCTGCCAGGCGAAGTAATTCTCGGACATGGGAAAATCGCAGAACAGCTTGCGCGTGCGCTCTTCCAGCACCGGCAGGATGTCGCCCCCCGCATCGGCGGCCAGCTTGTCGTATTGCGCGGGCGGAATGCCGAGGCCGAAGAGCGACGCACGCCGGCGAGCCATCATCTTCACGAACCGGGAGCGGTAGAGCGGCGCGATCTCCGCCTCGAAGAAGGCGCGCTGCGCCTCCGGCGTTCGCGCCGTCAGCAGCCGGTCCCAGTCGACGCCGCCGACCTTCGCCACAAGATGCACGAGACCAAGGAACCGCCCGAGCACCCCGTAGTGATAGAACCCCCTCTGAAACAGAGACTTGCGGGTACGCAGCGGGGCGCGGGCGTTCCAGAAATCCTGCCCGCCGGACGGCAGGTAGG
Source organism: Tropicibacter sp. S64 (assembly GCF_049803835.1). Classification (NCBI taxonomy): domain Bacteria; kingdom Pseudomonadati; phylum Pseudomonadota; class Alphaproteobacteria; order Rhodobacterales; family Roseobacteraceae; genus Tropicibacter; species Tropicibacter sp. S64. The sequence goes on from NZ_JBNAGK010000002.1 coordinate 398,728, forward strand.
GCAGCACGTAGCGGTCCAGAAGATCAACGTTCCCCGCCTGATCGGCATGACCAAACAGGGCAAAGAAGGCCCGGTGATCCGGCAGATGCTGCGCCGCCGCAAGCTTCAGCCGGGTCAGTTCCACATGCCACGGCGAGAGGTCCACAGCCGTCACCGACGCCGGAGTGGCGGTGAGATAGGACATCACGTTGCATCCGCCCGAGGCGATGCAGACGATGTGGTCCTGTCCGCTCAAGCCCAGCGCCGCCATGTCGCAAACCGGATCCTCCCAGATCTGCGGATAGACCAGCCCCTGGAACAGCCGCGCGAACAGGCGCTCGGACAGGGTCGAGACCGAGAGCGCTCGATTCCCGTATACCGCTTCGCCGATGATGGTTTGGGTGGTGTCGCTCATGCCAGTCCTTGCTCGTTCTGTTTCTGCGCATCGCCGCGCTGTCTGTGCCGCCTGCGCCGCTGAACCATCCGTTCACGGCCGACCCGCGCTTCCCAGTCCACCAACCGCAATTCGCCCGCGTGGTTCTCCACGATGGCCGTGCAGCTTTCGACCCAGTCGCCGGTGTTGATGTAGTGGATGCCGCCCACGTCCCTCATGCAGGCGTGGTGGATGTGCCCGCAGATCACGCCGCCAAAGCCCTTCTGCCGCGCGTCCTCGGCCAGCACTTCCTCGAACTTCGTGATGAAATTGACCGCCTGCTTGACCTGGCTCTTGCTCCACTTCGAGAGCGACCAGTAGCGGGGCGACCACAGACGGCGGATGGCGTTGATTTTCGGGTTGAGCCATATCAGAAGCGCATAGGCCCGGTCGCCAAGATGCGCGAGCCATTTCGCGTTCATCACCACCGCGTCGAACTCGTCACCATGGGTCACGAGGTAGCGCACCCCCCGGGCGGAGGTGAAACCGTCCCGCGCCTTTACCTCGATGCCGCCGAAATGCACGCCGAAATAGCCGCGCATGACCTCGTCGTGGTTGCCGGGAATGAAGATCACCCGCGTGCCGTCATGCGCCTTCTGCAGGATCGCCTGAACCACCGCATTGTGGCTCTCCGGCCAATGCCAGCCCCGCCGCAGGCTCCAGCCGTCAAAGATGTCGCCGACAAGGTACAGCGTCTCCGTCTCGTGCCGTTGCAGGAACTGCACGAGCAGTTCCGCGCGGCAGCCGCGCGTGCCGAGGTGTACATCAGAGAGGAAGATCGTCCGATCCGACACGGGTCCGCCTTTGCCACTTGAACGTTGCGCAGGCCTTACGAGCCGGGTGTGACGGCTGGGTGACGGTTTTGAATCAGCGCGGTGACGTTTGCGGGGGCGCGATCATCCCGCGCCCTTGTCCCGCTCATGCCGTCGCAATCCGGGCTCCTGCGGCAGCCAGTCCTCGCGCCGGATGGCCCAGAGTTCATAGCTCGGGAGGAAGGCGTTCGGCGAGTCGAGCGTGCCGAGATGCACCTCCACCTCCCCGCCGCTCACCGCAAAGACCGACGATCCGCAACGCGGGCAGAAGTGCCGGCCTTCGTATTGCTGCGACGGACCCGTGACCGTGACCCGCTCCGCCGGGAAGACCGCAGCGGCGTAGAACAGCGCGCCGTGATGCTTGCGGCAGTCGAGACAGTGGCACAGGCCCACCCGGTCCGGCGCCCCTTCCGCCGTGATCCGCAGATCGCCGCAGAGGCAACCGCCGTGATGGGTGTCCATGATGTCCTCCGATCCTCGCGTGCTCAGAGTGCGCACGAGCGCCCCGTCTGTCCATGGGGCGCTTGCAATTTCACCGGTGCGCCGGGACTCCCTCCCCTTTGGGGAGGGTTGGGGTGGGGCCAGGACTGCCCCTTACTCCGCCGCAACCCCGGTGGTCATGCGGCCTTCGAACGCCTGCATCTGGTCCTCGGCCCAGAACCGGATGTCGTGCCGCGCCACGATCTCACGCAGGTCCCGCATCCGGCCCCGGCGGTCTTCCTCGGGCAGGTCCAGAGCATAGAGGATACCGCTGTCCATGGAGCGGTGCGAGAACGGGTTGGTCGGCACCGCCGCGCCCAATTCCACCGCCGCGCCCGCGAATTCCGACAGCACAAGCACGCCGTCGCCATCCGTCCGGGCGGCGCAGAACTCCTTGCACACGAGGTTCATCCCGTCAGCCAGCGGCGTGATCCAGGCCACCTCCGCCGCGCGGTAGTAGGCCACGAGATCGCTGAACGGTACCGGCCGCGAGATCAGCGCCACCGGCTGATACTCGAACGTGCCGTAGCGCCCATTGATCCGCCCCGCCAGCGCCTCCAGTTGCTCCTGGATTTCCTGGTAGGCGGTCATGTTGGCATTGGCCGCGACGGAGACATGCATCAGCCGCAGCTTGCCGCGCAGCGCCGGGTTGCTCTCCAGCAGCCGCTCGAAGCTCTCCAGTTGCTCGACACCGCCCTTGGTGTAATCGGTCCGGCCCACCGACAGCACCAGCTTGCAGTCGCCCTTCTCCGCCTTGATCGCCTTGACCTTCTCCTCGGTCTCGGGGCTTGCCGCCAGGGTTTCGATATAGCCGACGTCCACCCCCACCGGGCTCGCCTGCAGGCGAATGCTGCGGCCCTCGTAGCTGATTTCCGTGACCACCGATTGTTCGGACAGGGCCGAGGTCACGGCGTTCATCTCCGGAACCACCTTTTCCCGGCGCGAAGAGTCCACGTCGAGCAGCGACCGGGCCGCCGAGTAGAAATTGTTCACGTAGCGCGGAATATGGAAGCCGACGACGTCGCAGGCCAGCAGGCTTTCCAGGATCTCCTTGCGCCAGGGCAGCGCGTTGAACATGTCGGCGCTGGGGAATGGCGTATGGTGGAAGAAGCTGATCTTCACATCCGGGCGCAGCTTGCGCAGGTAACCGGGCACCAGCCACAGGTTGTAGTCGTGCACCCAGACCACCGCGCCCTCGGCGGCCTCGTTTGCGGCGGCCTCGGCGAAGGCCCAGTTCACCTCGCGGAACGTGGGCCAGTCCACCGGGTCGTAGTTGTAGCGCTCCTTGAAGCCGTGCAGGATCGGCCAGAACGCCTCTTTCGAGGAGATATGGTAGAAGCTCGACACCTGCTCCTTCGTCAGCGGCAGGCGCGAGACGGTATAGCGTCCATAAGCGTCGTCGATCTCGATCACCCGCTCGAAATCCGGGTTCGCCGGGTCCTCCGCTTCCTTCCACGCCACCCAGGCGCCCTTGTCCACCCGTCCGAAAAACGACTTCAGCGTCGGCACGATGCCGTTCGGGCTCTTGTTCTCGCGATACTCGGTCCTGCCGTCCACGACGACTTCTTCATAAGGCTGGCGGTGGTAGACGATAACCAGATCGGACGGCATGGCTCAGGCTCCTTTCGGGGCTTCGTGAAGGGTCAGCGCATTGATGGCCTCGAGGATGCCCCCGGCGCCCGGCGCCTTCGCCTGGTAAACGCCCGGGACGCCCGCGAGTTCCTGCAAGAGCGCCGGTTCCGCGTTGCCGACCGCCACCGCGGGCAGCCCGCAGGTCAGCATCGTCAGGTCGTTCAGCGTATCCCCGGCGCAGAGCGCCGTGCGCTCGGGGATACCCAGATACGATACCAGTCGGCGGATCGACGGGCCCTTGGAAATGCCTTTCGGCAGCACGTCGAAATAGCGGTTGTCGGAGATCAGCCAGTCACAGCCGAGATCCGCCACGATCCTTTTCGCGGCCTCGTCGAAGGCCGCCGCATCGAGGTCGTAACTCACGCGATAGCGGAAAGGGGTCGGTTGCAGGCTCAGCCCCGCCACCCCCTCCAGCGCCGCCTTCACACGGTGCCCGGCATCGTCCCAGAGCGCCGCGATGTCCGCTTCCAGCTCCGGGATCGGCTCGACATGGCCGTCGTCGCGCACATGGGCAATCGTCGTGCCGACATCGCCCACCACGTATTCCGGCCAGGGCAGGCCGTTCTGGCGGCACATCTGCATGATGAACTCCGGATCGCGCCCGGTGACGAAGATCAGGCCAACCGTGTTTCGGTGTTCCTCGATCCACTGGTAAAGCACGCGCCGCTCCAGCGAGGAGCCGCCGAGGAAGGTGCCGTCGAGGTCGGTTGCAAGGGTCATGCGGCGCGCGGCGATGGCCGGGCGGGGCACGGAATGAACGGTCATGGCAATCAGCTTTCGAATTGGAAGGGTGTCGGCGCGGGATGGGCCAGCGAGAGGTCGAGGGCATAGGGCTCCGCTTCGATCGGGCGCGCCCAGAGCGCGGCAAAGGCGGTGCGCAGGTCAACACCGTGGTGCAGCACTGCATTGACCGTCTCGCTGATCGGCATCGAAACCCCGACGCGTGCGGCGAGTTCGGTGACAGACACGGAGTTGACCTCCCCCTCGACCACTACGGGCTTGCCGTCGAAACAGTCGGCGCGGGCGATCCCCTGCCCAAGCTGGAACCCCAAGGACATGTTGCGGGAGGTGGTCGAGGAACAGGTCAGCGTCAGGTCCCCGGCGCCCGACAGCCCGGTGACCGTCTCGCGCCGTCCGCCCAGCGCCTGCGCCAGCAGCTTCATCTCGTCGATTCCCCGTGTGATCAGTGCCGCGCGGGTGTTCTCGGCAAAGCCCGCGCCCGACATCATCCCGCAGGCAATGGCGATGACGTTCTTGACCGCCCCGCCCACCTCTACGCCAACGAGGTCGTCCGAGACATAGGGCCGGAACCCGCCGCCGGAGAGCGACATCGCGAGCCGCGCCGCCGGGCTGTTTTCCGGGTTGAGGCGGTTTTCGTAGGTGAAGGGAAAGGCCACCGTCGCGGCGGTCGGGTGACCGAGCGCGGTTTCGCGGGCGAAGGTCGGCCCGGAGACGCAGCCCACCGGCCGCCCCGGCAATTCGTCGCTGACCACCTCGGAGAGCAGGTAACCGGTGCCACGCTCGACGCCCTTGCAGGCCAATGCGACGGGCACGCCTTCCGGCAGGTGCGGCGCCGCGGCGTGGCACATCTCTCGCAGGGTGCTGGACGGGGTGACCATCAGCACCGCCTCCACCTCCCGAAGCGCGTCCGCCATCGAGGCCGTCGCCCTGAGACCATCGGGCAAGGGCACATCCGGCAGGTAATCCGCATTGGTTCGGGATGCGTTGATCTCCTCCGCCAGCGACTCCCGGCGGGCCCAGAGCCGCGTGTCAAACCCGTTGCGGGCAAGGATCGTGGCAAGCGCCGTCCCCCAACTGCCCGCGCCGAGCACGGCAAGGCGGCCATAGGGAAAACCGGGGCGTTGAGAGGGGGAAACCGGATCGGCGTCCTTCATCCATGGTGCTCCTTTTCGAGGCGGGCGCCGCCTTCGCTGCGGGACGGCGCGGCCCGTGGGCCGGCCCGCGTGGACATGGGCCAGCAAGAGGTGCGGCAGCGCCGGTTGGCACAGGGCGCACCGGGCGCCGCTCCGCAGTTCGTGGGCCATCCACGCTGACCCGTCTTGACCTTCGAAGGTAGAAGCGGGGCGCAGCGGGTCAAGGAATTTTCGCTGCAATGCAGAAAATGCCCGGCAATCCACCCGGGATGCCTTGTTTTCTTGCAGAGCGGAGGCTGGGCCGGACCAATCCGGTAGCGGCCTGAACCCCGATCTTGCTCTCCCGATAATTGCGTGACTTCACAAGGATACACCGGTTAGGGTCACGGGCGTGCGGCCCGCTCCGGGTCGGAAAACGTCATGGGGAGACTGCGATGAAGTCACTGTTGCGGGCACTGGACCTGATCCGCGAGACCGTCGGCATTGCGCCCGGCTGGGCCGATCCGCTGCTCCGCCCGATGCCCCTGGAGGCGGTATCCTTCGCACCCTCGGGCCAAAGCGAGGCCAAGGCGCTGTCCGGGGAGACCTCCGCCGCCCTGCACCGGATCAGGCCGGAAGTCCCGGTCTCCGACTTCGACAAGCAGCTCAGGAATCCCATCGCTTCGCGGGCCATCGCCGTCTGGATCCGGATGGAGATTCCGGCGCTTGGCAAGACGCTGACCTTCGACTCCCGCCTCGACAACCCGCTCGGCCTGCCCGCCTCCATCGCGGCCATCCCGGCAGGCTCGGCCAACGATCCCTGGCCGGAACCGCCCGAAGTCCGGGTCAATGCCGAAAAGATCGTGCTGAAGGGCCATGGCGGCAGCTCCTGTCCCGGCATGTTCACGAAAGCCATCGAGAATGCCGGACAGGGCGGCGTTCTCGACATCCCCGTCGAGGTGCTGGCGTTCCATTGCGAGGGCGCGCATCCGGAAGGGCGCTATTCGATCTGCATGTACTCGGAAGTTCTCGGCCGGGTAACCGCCAGCCCCGGAGCGCATGCGGTTGCGCTCAACATGTGGGGCAAGATGCTCATCACCTTCGAACCGACCCGTCCGGCGGATTATCGTGGTCACAAGGTCATCCAGCTGGTCTCGGACGATTACGTGCGCCAGACCGGCACGGTTTCCGGCTTCCCGCCGCATGGCGCGGGCGAATATGTCGAGAGCAAGGGCTCGGAGCGCTATGTCGGGCTGAACCCCGGCCAGCGCCATCTTGAAGCCTTCGTCAAGCAGGGGCGGATCATCTTCTCCACCGATATCGACGATTTCCTGCATGCCCGCACCCGCGTGACCGGCTTCGAGATCGTCGACAAGGACGGCAAGGTCCTCCAGTTCGACGGGCCACCCTATATCGTCGGCGATTTCTCTGCAATTGCAGGGGTTCGCCTGTCCTGGCCTGACATCCGCGCCGATCACCCGGAGGTGAGCTATTACCTCCTGTACCGGCTCGATCCGGATTTCCCCAAGGATTTCCAGTTTCTCGCTCGGGTGACAGGCAATGTCTACACGGACACCGCCTACAGCGGACGGCGCTCCTTTGCCTACGCGGTCGTGCCCGCCTTCCGCGACCAGACCGGGATGGAGGTGCAGGGAGTCTCGCTCGATCATGCCATGGTGATGGCGCTGGAGCCGGACACCGGCGCCTTTGACAAGCGCAACCACGGCGTCGGGCACGTCCGGACGGTTTGAGCGCAGCGGCGCGCCCGCACTTGGTGCGCCGGACGGGTTGAAGAAGGCGGCAGGCAAGCATTATCTGCGCAGGAACCACGAGGCCCGCTTCGGGACCGTCCTTCCTGCAGGAGATTTCATGTCGTTCCGATCCCGCCTTGGCGCCGTCCTCGACAAGCCCGCCACGCGCAACACCATCACCGCGGTGATCCTGTTCAACGCGGTGATCCTCGGGCTGGAGACCTCGGATCGCGTCATGGCGGCCGCCGGTCCGCTGATCCTGGCGTTGGATGCGGCCTGCCTCGCGATCTTCGTCGTCGAACTGGCCGCCAAGCTGGCCGCCCGCGGCCCGGCCTTCTTCCGCTCCGGCTGGAATATCTTCGACTTCGTGATCGTCGGCATCGCGCTGGTGCCCGCCGGTCAGGGCCTCGCGGTGCTGCGGGCGCTGCGCATCCTGCGACTGCTGCGCCTCGTCTCCGTCGCCCCGACGCTGCGCCGTGTGGTCGAGGGCTTCGTGACCGCCCTGCCCGGCATGGCCTCGGTGTTCCTGCTGATGGCGCTGATCTTCTACATCGCCTCCGTCATGGCGACCAAGCTGTTCGGCGACGCCTTCCCCGACTGGTTCGGCTCCATCTTCCTCTCCGCCTACACCCTGTTCCAGGTCATGACGCTGGAGAGCTGGTCCATGGGCATCGTGCGCCCGGTGATGGAGGTCTATCCCTACGCCTGGGTCTTCTTCGTGCCCTTCATCCTGATGACCACCTTCGCCGTGGTGAACCTGATCGTCGGCCTGATCGTCAACTCCATGCAGGAGGCCCACGCCGAAGAAAGCAACGCCGCGACAGAGAATTACCGCGACGCTGTGCTGGCCCGGCTGGAGGCAATCGAACGGCACATGGCCGCGCAGGATCGAACCGGGCGCTGACCCCGGTCCGGACCGGCGACACGCCGCTCCCGCTGCCCCGGGCCGGGCGTCTGCAGCGCCCTTCCGGTGATCAGGGCTCCGACCAGTAGCGCCGCCGCTGTTCCCAGATCTTCTCGCCGATCAGGCAGTCATAGGCTTCTGCCTCCCGGAACTGGATTTTCTGCACGGCCTCTGGCACCGCAAGCCCGGCGATCTCCAGAACCAGCTTGCGCCGCACCGCCTCGCCAAAATCCCGCCAGTCGTAGACCGGGATCACGAAGGACCCCGGCCCGCCGGTGACGCACGCGCGGTAATAGGCGTCGAGATCCTCCAGATACCAGCTGCCGCCGAATCCGCCCGGATCGTCCTGGGTCATCAACGGCAGCCCGTTGATGACGATCCGCTGCGCCAGCACCGCATCACGTGCTCCCGCCACCGGACGGCCTTCGTTGTTCGGCCCGTCGCCGGAGACGTCGATCACCCGGCGCAGTCCCTCGTATTCATTCGACAGCAGGGACTCCGCGCCGAATACCAGCGCCTCGGAGATCGACGTGCGGCGCATCCCGGCGGACATCGAGCGTTCGACGGCCCCGGCGAAGCGGTCGAGGTCCTCTCGGCTCTCGATCAGGGTCCAGTCCACGACAACCCTCTGCGTGCCCGCCCATTCCACGTAGGTCAGCGCGATCCGCTGCAGCAGGCCGGCCCAGACCGCGGCGTAGACCTCGTCGGACCGCAGTGCAGCGGCATAGCCCTCGCGCTGGATCGACAATTCGATGGGCGACATCGACCGCGATACATCCACCAGCAAGACTAGTTCGAGATCCACCTCCATCGGCTGCGCCTCCGAAGGATCGGGCTTGGCCATCGACAGAAACGAGGCGGCAAGGAGGAAAGCGAAACGAAGCATGGGAAAAGCGTTGGTCAACCCGCGCGATGCGTCAAATCACAACTTGGACACCGCGCCCGCAGGGCACAGGATCGCACTCCCCTACGCATCTTCGGTATGGAACGCGTGCAAGGGCCACAGCCGGGATACTCGCGTCGGAAGCGCCGTGTCCCGTGCTCCTGCGGGCCGTGGCGGATTCTCGGTCAACAGTCGCGGCCGACCGACCGCAAGAGATGAACCTCTCACCCGAGTTGCGCGACGCAACAATGGGTCGCAGAAAAAAGCAGACACCTACAACCAATGATTGCTCGAATCGACAACATGATCTATTATTAAGTGTGCCGAAAACGACAAAGGTCGTTGATTATTCAGGCACGTTTCGGAGCATCCTCCGGGTAGTTCATTTTAAATCAATACTCTGAAAAGGAAGAATTCATGGGAAATAACGTTGGTAAAGTCGGGAACCTCGGCCTCGACGGTCTCGATCTCGACAAGGACGCTCAGGTGCGCGTGAAGGAAGCCCTGCATCAGGCCATCCACTTCGAACTGGCAAAATCCGGACAGGATCCGAACGCGTTTTTCGCGGATGGATCGGTCATGGGTCTGACAGCCCGGACGGCCTGGAAGAACCGGTAAGATCCAACCGGCCCCTGAGCCAGGATTTCACTGGCTCAGGGTGACCGCCATCCCCCTTCCGTATTTGTCCGAAGGGAAGCCAAACAAACCGATTTCAATGCCTGCGCACCGTCGTGCGCCTGCCATGCATTTTGCTGGAAAGCTGTTGTCATGCCGAATTCAGTCGCGGCTTCGGACGCTGAGGGATCGCACCTCGGCAAACCGAACCTTGCTGCCCCGTTTCTTCCTCAGGCCGTGCCGATCACCCAGGTGGTCCTGAAGGCTACGTCCGCCTGCAATCTCAATTGCAGCTACTGCTACGTCTACAACAAAGGCGATGAAACCTGGAAGACCCAGCCGGGGTTGATCGAGGACACGGTGTTGGATCAGCTTCTGGAGCGCATCCGGAGCCACGCTCTGCAGTCGGGACAAGGCGAAATACGCTTCACCATCCATGGCGGGGAACCCATGCTGGTCGGGCCGACGCGGTTTCGCGATTGGTGCCGGAAAATCCACAAGGCACTCGGTCATCTCGAAATCTTCATAGACATCCAGACCAACGCCACCCTGATTACCGAGGCCTGGACCGACCTGTTCGTGGAGTATGGCATCGAGGTCAACGTCAGCACCGATGGTCCACGCGCGGTGCATGACAGATACCGTGTCGATCATCTGGGCCGTGGTTCCTATGACCGTTTCGTACGCGGCATTGATCGGCTGAACGACGCGGGCATTCCCTTCGGCATTCTGTCGGTGCTGCAATTGGGCGAGGACCCAGTCGCCATTCACCGGCATTTCGTGGATCTGGGGTGTTCGGCCATCGGGTATCTCCTGCCCGCCGAAACCCATGACACCGTGGCGGAACTGCGCCGGCAGTACGGACCAACGCCCTGCGCGGATTACCTTGTCCCGGTCTTCGACGAATGGTGGTTCAACAATCCCATGACGGTGGCGGTCCGCGAGTTCTGGAACATCGCGCGGCTGATCCTGGGGGGCAAGACCCTGCTGGACAGCCTGGGCAATCCGCCCATCCGCTTCGTCGGCATACAGCCGGACGGCGCGATGGAGAGCCTCGACAAACTGCGGGTGTGCGAGCCGTCTTTCGCGGACATCGGCCTCAACATCAAGACACATGATCTGAAGGACATTCTGGCCACAACGGGCGTGCATCGGGATGTGATGGCCGGCATGCCCTTGCCGGATGGCTGCAAGGGCTGCCGCGAGGAGAAGACCTGCGCGGGAGGCTATCTGCCCAATCGGTATGCCGCGGCCACCGGCTTCAACAACCCCAGTGTCTGGTGTGCCGATCTGTACAAGCTCTTCGGCCATGTCCGGATGCGGATGGAAGTCACGCCCGATCAAACCCACGACTTGCGCACGCGCTACGCGGTGCGGAACGACGATCAAACCCAACTCGAAGGAGCACTGCAATGAACGTTCAATCGCCCAAAGCTGCACAGGACCGGCAGGCGGTCTTGCGGTCATTCTCGTCCGTCTACGAGCCGTTTTCGGATGCGACCTGCCAAACGATCGCAATTTGCGGTGCGCAGGTCGTCTGGGACCTGTTCGAACGGAAGTTCCAGTCCAGCTATTCGCCGGATGCCGCAGCCCTCGCCGACGCGATCCGCCCTCTGGTGGCCGAAGACCTGACGTTTGCGGACGCCTGGAGCGTTCCGGTCGGGCAAATGAAGACCGCCCTGCGATCGACCTGCAAGACCGAGGGCAAGGCGGCCCTGATCGGTCTTGCGCTGCACCTCATCGAACCGGGTCGGGCGTTGGATTGGTCCGGGTCGGTCGCCGGGATTTCGGGACTGTGCTGCCTCGGGCAGGTCATCCCGGAAGGCCAGTCCCTGCACATCCTGTCCGATGATACCGGCATCCGGATCCGGGTCGACGGCAGAACCGTGATCGACGGGCCGGTCGCTGCGTCTCACAGGCATCCATTCGCAGTCATGGCGCCCCGCACGGCGGCAACCCGGTTCCGCGACGTCTCCCCGGATATCAGCACCGCACCGGACAGCCATGTAGCCGAAGCGCTTGACGATGCGCTTGGCTTGCTGGCCGGACTGCCCGACTTCGAACGCTGGGTCCTGCGGCTGACCACCCGTTTCGTGCCGCTGCGCATCAAAGGGGACATCCACCTCAGCCGATCCTTCATCCACCGGCCGGGTCTGGTCTGTGCCTCCTGCCCTTCGAGCCCGACCATGCTGGCGGAACTTCTGGTGCATGAAGCCACGCATCAATATTTCTACATGCTCGGCGGCCTGTCGCCGCTCGATGACGGAACCGACAAGACCGGGTACTACTCGCCGGTGAAAGACTGCAAGCGCCCGATCTTCAACATTCTTCTGGCCTATCATGCATTTGGAAACATCCTGCTGTTTCATCGTGCGGTGATGGCAAAGGGGAACGCGCCAGAGCCCGCATTCAGCCGAGACCGGATTGCGCAGATCGAAGGCTACATGCCGCAGTTCGAAACTTCGCTGGCGGCTTCCCCGGCCCTGACCGCATCCGGTCAGGCGTTGTGGCGCCCCTTGGCGACGCGCTGCGCTGTCCCCGAGTTCTCCGATGCCGTCGCCTGATACGATGATCGGTGCAAGCGGCAGACTTGAGCAGGATGGGAGCTGTTATCTCATCCTGACGACGCCCCGCACGGGCAGCTATCTGCTGTGCGATCTGCTGCGTCAGAGCGGCGTTGCCGGGCGGCCCGATGAATACTTTGCACCGGAGCATCAGGCGCGGGTCACGGGCGGGCTGGCCGTCAGCACAAGGACATATCTCGAAGAGCTGCGTCAGGCCAGCTGGGAGCGGTTTGGCGGCGTGTTTGCCGCCAAGGTGATGTGGCGCCAGTTGCAGAGCTATCTGCTGCCCGCCTTGCGCGATCGGTCTGAACCAAGCAACCAGTCGGGTCTGACAGCTGCCTTCCCAAATCTGAAAGTCATACATCTGCGTCGCCGCGACACGGCGCGGCAGGCCCTTTCCTACGCCCGTGCCATACAAACCGGCACCTGGGTGCAGACGACCGCAACCGCCGCAGACTGCCAAGGTCCCACGCCGCAGGACATGGAACTGACGCGTCAGCTGGAAAGGGCGATCAAGGCCGACAACAGAGCCATCGACGGATTTCTGAAGCACTGCGATGTGCCGGTCCTCGACCTGGCATACGAGGATCTGGCGCATGACCCCAGCCGGACGCTGCAAACCTGCCTGACCTTTCTGGGTCTCGGACCGGCGGTGCCACCTGGGTTGAAGCCCCGTCTCATCAAACAGTCCGCGCCGGTCCGGGACGCATGGTTTGAAGCCTATCGCACCTTCACACAAGGGGAACCGGCATGACACATCACGACACGCGTCCAATCCCCGCGTATCTGCAGGAAGCCATGGGACAGGACTGGAGCCGCGTCTACGACCAGCTCGATGATGAGGACGTGACACCGGTCGTCGACCGTCTCGCCCGTCTGGCTGGGGACAGCCGGGCTTTGGAACTCGGCGTTGGAACCGGCCGCATCGCCCTACCTCTGGCACAGCGGGGCGTGACGGTGGACGGGCTCGATGCATCCGGCCCGATGCTTGCAGCCCTGAGCGCCAAGGACCCGCAAGGCAGCGTCACGCAGATCGAGGGCGACATGGCCGCTCCCCTGTCCCGGCCCCGGGCGTATGGATTGATCTATGTGATCAACAACACGCTGTCGCATCTGCTCAGCCAATCCCGTCAGATGGACTGCATCCTGAATGCTGCCGCCGCCCTGTCTCCCGGGGGCCATTTCGTGATCGAAGGCAACCTGCCGGCGGTCGAGCAGGCGGATCAGGTGGGCGAAAAACTGCTCTACATGGACGCGGGCGAGGTGCGGCTGCGGTATGCCAAAGTCGATCCGGCCAGTCAGGTCATCCGGTATCAGATCGCCCGAATGACCGGCGGTCGCGTGACCCTTTTCCCGATGAGCCTGCGCTACATATGGCCGTCCGAACTCGATCTGATGGCCGCCATAGCCAACCTGCAACTGGTCGATCGGTTTGGCGACTGGGATGGCACGCCGTTCGAGGGCGCGGCCCGGCGGCATGTGTCGATCTATCGGAAGAGGCCCGGAGGACAGGAAAATGAACAAGGTATTTGACCCCACGGAGGACCATCATCCCGCCAGCCAGGCGCGTGTCCTGTCCGTCGGGATCGTGGTCATGCCCTTCGCATCGGTTGCCATGCCGTCGATTCAGGCCGGCACGGTCGCCGGGATCGCCCAAGCGGCGGGATTTGCCGCGCAAAGCTATCACTTCAATCTCGATCTCGCGGTCGAACTGGGCGAAGACCTATACGAATCCCTGTGCGAGCACCGGGGTGTCATGTCGGGCGAATGGCTGTTCGCCATCGCGGCGCACGGCGCACACGCACCGGATCAGGGCACTGGCCTGATTGACGATTTCCCGCACGCCCGCGAGGCCTTGATTGCCGAAACCGGACTGACACTCGCGAGGCTTCACACCATCCGCCACGACGTCTTGCCGGCCTTCGTCGATCGCTGCGCCCGGGCGCTTGCCGCGATGGGGCATGACGTCATTGGTCTGACCTCCACATTTCAGCAGACGAATGCCTGTCTTGCACTGGCCAAGCGGATCAAGGCTCTCCGGCCACGGACAACGATCATCATGGGCGGCGCGAATTGTGACCATCCCATGGGCGGGGAATTGGTGCGTGTCTTCGAAGCCGTCGACTATGCGGTGAGCGGCGAGGCCGAAGTTGCCTTTCCGAGCCTGCTCTCGGCGCTGGACGCGGCCATCCCGCAGGACAGAATCAGGATCGACGGCGTGGTGAGCCGGGCCAATTGTGACGCCGCTTCCCATTCGGTATCCCCTCTGGTGCGCGACCTCGACGTGGTCCCCATCCCGATCTACGACGAATTCTTCGAACGGTCCGCCAATCTGGGATTGGCGGCCAAGGGTCTCCTGCCGATGGAAACCTCGCGGGGCTGCTGGTGGGGGGTACGACACCACTGCACCTTTTGCGGCCTGAATGGTCACAACATGCGCTATCGGATGAAGAGCGCGCCACGGGTTCTGGACGAGCTGGAAAAACTCAGCCTGCGGCACGACGCCCTGCGTTTTGAAACCACCGACAACATCCTTGCCCCGAAATTCGTCCAATCCGTTTTCGCCAGCATGGCGGAGCGGAACCTGGATCTGGAATTCTTCTTCGAGGTCAAGACAAACCTCAAACGCGATCAATTGGCCGTTCTGGCGGCGGGAGGCCTTCGCCGGGTGCAGCCCGGCATTGAATCGCTCAGCACCGCGCTGCTGACCCGCCTGAGGAAGGGATCGAGCGCGATCGAAAATGTGCACTTCATGAAATGGTGCCTGTACCATGGCATCAAGGTGTCCTGGAACCTGTTGTGCGGCATACCGGGGGAGAGGCCGGAAGACTACGCCAAGCAGCTGGACTTGCTTCGGAAGATACCGCACCTTGAGCCTCCATCGGGTCTGACACCGATCTGGCTGGAACGCTATTCCCCCCTGTTCAATACGCCCGGCGCCTTTGGTATCTCCGATGTTCGCCCCGAGGCCAGCTATGCCTACGCCTTCCCCAGGGAGGTGGACCTGGCGAACCTTGCGTATTTCTTCGACTACTCGGTGGCGGATACATGCAGCCCCGAGGTGCTGCGGGACACCGAAGTTCTGGTTCAGGCGTGGCAGGCAGATTGGGACCGGGACAAGGCCAGACACATGCTGACCTTCACTCAGGCGTTTGGCACGCTGACGATCCGGGACCGCCGCAAGTCCGACCATACCGGACAGGTAAAATTGACCGGTCTTTTGGCGGAGGTCTATCGTCTGTGCGCCGAAGCGCCCGTGACGGTGCAGGATTTGATGGCGAAACTGGAGAGGTCGGAGTTGACCGAAGCGCCGGACCAGGACGTGGTTCAAGGGGTTCTCGAAGCCTTTTGTGAAACCGGACTGGCGTTCGAGGATGAAGGGCTGTTTCTGGGCCTGGCCTTGCCGAGGAACCAGCATTGGACCTGAACCGAGTTCTGGCCCAACGCGGGGATTGCCTCACGAAGACACGGATGCTGGCGTTGGCAATCGTCCTGTCGAAAAGACAGGCGACGTGCCTTTGCCGCAGGGTTTTGCTGCAGGGCACAGGTCCGTGAACTCCGCGCGCAGGTCCCCGAGGAGACGCCATGGTCAAAAGACTTGCGGTTCTTGCAATCGTACGCGCCGCGCCCTGCTCGCACCAAAGGCGCGTGCGCAGATCGTTCATGCGGATGATGTTCAAATCCATGAACAGGTCCAGATCCAGGGAGACTTGGACACCTTGGGGTCTTGATGCCTTGGACAGCCGTGCGGCGCCGTCAGCCCCGAAAACCGGCTGACCATGGCGCACGAGACGCCGGGGATCAGGAATTTCTTCGCAGAAAACCAACATCTGCCGGACGTGCCCGCAGCGGCCGTGATCGCGGAAACCGGTCTCGATATGACCGGAATGCAGATGACCCTGCCGAAGACGGTTGAGGAGTTGACGCTCTACACACTGGAGCGAGAGGACGTGATCCTGAACCGAAAGCGACGATTGCCGCGCCGAACGATCGCCTTGAACAAGTCAAGGCGCTGTTGCGGGAGTTGCAGGCGGCGCGGTGATCCCAGCGGGCAACTGCACGCCACGCTTGACGGACGCGGCGCGTGAAGGCGTGATTAACGAATTTAAGTTTTTCGGAAGCCGGAACATCGACTCGAGATGCGTCCGACGCCTGATTGGTATTCGGGTTTGCTCATGCACACCAAGACATTTTCTCTTCTGTCCGGCCTTTTCGGTGTCGTGCTGTTGTCGCCAGTGCAAGCCCGGGTCACGAACCTCATCGGAGACCACAGCATTCCGGGCCGTCTCTGCACAGGCCTCGCCTGCACCAGCGCGGAAGGCTTCGCGCCTGACGTCGATCTCAAGATCAAGGACGGCCGCCCGGTGCTGATGTTCGACGATAGTTCTACCCAAGACAGAGTTCCCGACCGGGACTGGATTCTCGAAGCCAACGATACCGAAAAATTTGGCGACGAGTATTTCGCTTTGCGCGATGGGGATACGGACAATCAGGTGTTTCGCGTGTTTGGCGATGCGCCCGCAAATTCACTGGTTGTGAGTTCTTCGGGAAATATCGGCATCGGCACCGGGCTGCCAGCAGCAAACCTGCATATCGAGGACGACTGCTATACAGGAATAAAACTCCATCGCAACGACAGCGGCGGCCGCCCGAACTCGGACTTGATCATAGAAGCGAGTACTTCGGCTTTGCTCATCAACGACCGTACCTTGGGGGGAAGCTCGCCGGTCTTGCAGTTTGCCACGGGCATGCCGCCAGCCAGTGTGGTGGTGGATAGCCAAGGCGAACTCGGACTTGGGACAGTCGCGGATGTGCCGCTGCATGTCTGGCGCGAAGACGGCACCGCCGCGATCAAGGTGGAGAACGACCCATCCAGCCCTCCCGCCGCGCGCGAGATGTTCCGGATGGAGAACAACGGCGGCAGTTACTTCTCCCTCGCCAACACGACCACCGGCAATGACTGGTTCTTCGTGCACGAGAACAACTCGCAGGGAAGCTTCTTCATCAACCACTCCGATGGCGGTTTGCAGATGGCGCTGACCCGCACCGGGGACATGACCCTGAAGGGAGACCTGTATACCGCTGACTCCTGCGCGGCGGGCTGTGACCGGGTCTTCGACGAGGGCTACCCGCTGCCGAGCATCCCCGAGCAGATGGCCGCTATCCGGGCGAAGGGACACTTGCCCAACGTGGGTCCGACCGATGAGGACGGCCCGTTCGACCTCTCGTCCATGACGACGGGGATGCTCAACGAACTGGAGAAGGCCTATCTCTACATCGACCGTCTGAACCGCGACCACGAGACCGAGATCAGCGCCTTGCAAGCCGAGGTGGCGCAATTGCAATCGGAGCGGGACAAGCTGGCGGATATCCTGGCACGACTGGCAGCACTGGAGGCAAAAGCGGGCGATTGATACTTGCGCCTCGGTCAAGTGCCGTTAACCTTTGCAGAAATTCATCCCGGTCATTTCTGTATCAAGGACATCGACATGGCTCGCCTCATTCAAGCCGCCCTGCTGGCAGTTCTCCTTCCCCTGCCTCTTGCCGCCCAGACCCTTCTATCCGGCGATCACAGTGTCGACGGCAACCTGTGCGTCGGGTCTGACTGCTCCGGCAGCGAGACCTTCGGCGATTTCGACGACCTGAAAATCAAGAGCGCCGCCACAGGCATCCTCTTTGACGACATCGCCGGCACCTCGACCAACGACTGGCGCCTGCGCACGAATGACACCAACGAGGATTCCATCTGGATCCAGGACGTCACCGGTGGCACCGCGCCGTTCAAGATCCGCGGAACCGCCCCGGACAACAGCCTGTTCCTGGCCGCCGACGGCAGTCTCGGGCTGGGCACCTCGATCCCGCAGGCGCGGCTGCATCTGCATACCGCGACGGACGCGGGTCTCCGGATCGACCGTTCAGGCCTCGGAGGACCCGATCAGGCTTACGAAATGCAGGTGACCGGCAACGGGTATTTCAATATTACGGACGTCAACACGAACAACATTCCCTTCTCCATCCGATCAGGGAGCGTTCCTCACCGGGCCTTCGAAATCGCGCCGTTCGGACTGGTCATCAACCAGAATCAATCTTCGTCCTTCAACCTCCGCTACGCCTCGGACGATAACCTCAGTGCCTTCTACGTCCACGGCGACAACGGCAACGTGGGAGTCGGCACCGAAAGTCCGGCCGCGCCCCTGCACGTCTGGCGCCCCTTCGGCGGCGCGGCAATCGTGGTGGAAAATTCGAGCGACACCGTTGCCGCCCCGCGCGAGATGTTCCGGATGGTGAACAACGGCGGATCCTATTTCACCTTGCGCGACAACGCCGCGAACCGCGAATGGTACTTCGTGCACGAGAACAACCCGCAGGGCCGCTTCTTCATCAACCATTCGGACGGCGGGCTCCAGATGGCGCTCACCCGGACCGGCGACATGACCATTCTGGGTGAGTTGCATACCGCGGGAAGCTGCTCGGCAGGCTGTGACCGGGTGTTCGACGAGGATTATCCGCTGCCAACGATTGCCGAGCAGGCGGCGCTGATGAAGGCAAACAAGCACCTGCCGAACGTCGGTCCGACTCCGGAGAACGGTCCGTTCAACCTGACCGCCATGACCGGCGGCATGCTCAACGAACTGGAGAAGGCGCATCTGTATATCGGGCAGTTGCACGAGGAGAATGCCGCGCTTGAGGCGCGGTTGGCGGCCCAGGAAACGGAAAACGCCGCGCAGGATGACCGGTTCGCCGCGCAGGAAGCGGAGATCGCGGACTTGCGGGCGCTGGTCCACGCCCTCGTCGCGGCACGCTGAAGGGCGAATGACACCGGTGTCACTCCGCGCGCAGAACAGCAAACCTCTGGTTTCTCGAAAATGTTATCAATGGCTTGCCGTTTCTGACAGTCTTTGCACTTCGAGGACATGCTGAGACCGACCACCGTGCCAACATGCGAACGGCACATCATAGACTTGCCAAACTCCGGCGCGCCGACATCCGGTTGGAGCGCAACCGGGCGCAAATGAGAGCCGACCGACGCGGATCGGGCGATGGTCGACCGGGTGCTTGCTGCGCCGGACGATGATCCGCTGACGCTGCTTGCGCCCGACATCGTCGAAGCGCTCCCGGACGGGAAGCAAGGGCCAGAGGGGACTCCTGCGCAGGAATTGGAGCCGTTTCCGGTGGCTTGGGAGCAGCAGTGCGTCAAGCATGTTTGAACGCCATGACCTGGCCCTGACTGCCGTGGATCACAAGGGTCCTCTGCCGCAGCGCAGAGTGCGGAAGCGGAGAACACGCGGCGCGGGCTGTTCCGGTCTTCACTCGGCCATCAATGCCTTGATACCGCCAATGAACGTTGCGTCGTCCTGCGCCTTGCGCCGGTCCAGCAGGTCGGTGGCGTCCGGTCCTGCACGAAAGCGCAGCTGGTTGCCTGTGGCCGTCACCGCCTGCCAGATCACGTCGGCAACGACCTCGGGGGCTGACGGGGTTGCCGCCAGCTTGCTGAACAGACGTCCCATGGCGGCGGCGGTGGGCGCGTAATCGGTCAGATCCTCACCCATGGCAAAGTCGAAGGACCGCCCGCCGAAGTCGGTCTTGATCATGCCCGGCTCAACGATGCGGACGCGGATGCCCAGCGGTTCCAACTCGTAATGCAGCGCCTCGGACAGGCCTTCGACGGCGAACTTGCTGCCGTGGTAGAGCGTGCCCAGCGGGAAGGTGATCTGCCCGCCGATCGAGGAAATGTTGACGATGGTGCCTGCGCGGAGGGCACGCATCTGCGGCAGGACGGCCTTCGTCACCTCCAGCAGGCCGATCACGTTGGTGTCGAACTGGCGGCGGATGCGGTCGGTCGAAAACGCCTCGAGCGGGCCATAGGCGCCGTAGCCAGCGTTGTTCAGCAGGACGTCGATGGCGCCAAAACGGTCGGTTCCCGCGTCGACGGCCGCCCTGATCGACGCCGGGTCCGTGACGTCGAGACGCGTGATCAAGGTGGTGTCGCCACCAAGGTCCGAGGCGGAAGGATCACGCATGATGGCAATGACATTCCAGCCTTCGGACTGAAAGCGCAGGGCTGTGGCCTTGCCGATGCCGGAGGACGCGCCGGTGATCAGGATGGTGGGCATGGGTAGGCTCCTTCAGGCGTTGAGGCGCAGCATGTCGGCGATGCCGAAGCGGGTCAGGACGGTGCGCGTGACGTCGTGCAGCGCGGTGTTGTAGCGCTCGATCTCCGGGCCGACGCCGGTGTGGTCGACCACGGTGCGAAAGGGTTTCCGGCCAAAAGGCAGCGCCAGCAGGGCAACGACTGCCTCGGCGATGCGCTCGGGGCGCTGATCGGGATTGGCCTCCAGCATCTGAGCCAGACCTTGGGCCGACAGGGCGGGCACGGCGGTGAAATCGCCATACCCGGCCTCGCGTTCGGGATCGTTCGGCGCCACCATCCCGTCGAAGAAGGCGGTGGGCATGGCGCCCGGTTCGATGATGCAGGATTCGATGCCAAAGCCGGAAAGCTCGGTCCGGTAACATTCCACGATGGCCTCCAGCGCCCATTTCGACGCGGAATAGGTGCCATAGAAGGGCGTCGCGATGCGCCCGATCAGGCTGGAGGTATAGAGTACCGTCCCTCGCCCCTGCGCCCGGAAATGCGGCAGCGCCGCCCGCATTACCCGCTGCACGCCCGTCACATTCACGTCGAAGACGCGGGTCATGTCCTCGGGCGACATCAGTTCCTGAATGCCGTAGGCCCCGATCCCGGCGTTGTTGAACAAAACGTCGAGCCCGCCCAAGGCGGTGATCGCCTCGGCTACGCCCTGCCCGGTGCTGGCTGCGTCCGTCACGTCCATTTCAACGATGCGCGCGCCTTCTGCCTCCAAGTCGGCAACGATGTCGGCCTTGCGCCCGGCGCGGCTGCGCACGCTGCCCGCCACCGCGTGCCCCTGCGCCATCAGCGCCCGCGCCGTGGGCAGGCCAAAACCGCCCGCGATCCCTGTGATGAATACCTTTGCCATATGTCGTGTCCTCGATTTTCGGTATTAGGACGATACTCTGCATGGACGGCGGATTCTTTCCCGATCGCCCTGATAACTTGCTCAATCCTCCAGATGTTGAAGTTATCCGATACGACGCGAAGCGCTTTCGTGGTATCATGTTCGCAAAGGGAGAATGGCATGACAGGCTTGTTGGATCGCGTATCGGCGCTTTTGGACGAGGCGCAAGTGCCGGAGGGCGCCCTGGCCCATGCGCCCAGCGGGCTGCACCTGTTGCGCTACACGGCAGAGACACCGCAGACCGCCACGGTCTATCGCCCGCTGCTGTGCCTCGTGCTGCAAGGGGCCAAGCAGGTCAGCACCGGCACCCGCAGCCTGACGGTGGCGCAGGGGCAATCGCTGATCGTCAGCCACGCTCTTCCGGTTGTCTCGCGGATCGCCGAGGCCACCCCTGCGGCCCCCTATGTCGCGCTTGTCCTGCCGCTGGACCTCGACCTGTTGCGCGAGCTGGCCCCCGCTGTGATGCCCGTGCGCACCCCGCATGCGAAAGACCCGTTCTCGATCACGCTCTGCCCGACAGACAAGGGCATGGAAGACGCACTGACCCGCCTGATCGACCAATGTGCGCAGGATGACACGCGCCAGTTGCTTGCCCCGATTACCAGGCAGGAACTGCACGCACGGCTGCTGCTGGGCCCCCATGCGGACGCCTTGCACCGGCTGCTGTGGCACGAGACCTCCGCCAGCCGCATCTTCCGCGCCACACGCCAGATCCAGTCTGACCTCTCGCGCGCTCTGGTGGTGGGTGACCTCGCCGAAAGCATCGGCATGAGCCCCTCGGCCTTCTTCGAACATTTCAAGGCCATCACCGGCACCTCCCCTCTGCAATACCAGAAGGACCTGCGTCTGCTGCACGCCCGCGACGCGTTGCGCTCCTCGGATGCCAAGGTGTCCGACATCGCCTTCCGCGTCGGTTACGAAAGCTCAGCCCATTTCTCGCGCGAGTATGCAAGAAAGTTCGGCCTGTCCCCGCGACAGGATCGGGCCGCATTGGCCGCCGAGTGAACCGCCGGGATAACCTGAGTGGACATTCGCTGTCCTGACGGACGCTGCAGCGCGGCTTCACAGAAGCGGCCTGTCTGGCTCGGCGGAGCATTACAGACGATTCGGAGTCGGCGGCGCGGACCCTGCGGTCAGTGGCGGCGTGGAAGTGAAGGTACGTTTTTTCGCGAATGCAGACGTTCAAAACGCTCGTTGTCAAAGTCGATTTCGACCGTTGCTTTACAAACTCGGTCCTCGGCTTAATGCCCAACTCCGCGACGGTGGCAAAGTCATCTATATCAGCGGCCAATCGGATTTTGGCAAGATTGCTTGATGGGAGATCTCCTCAGGGAAACAGACCAGGCTATTCAACCAACTCAATGCGGCCTTTTTTGCTGCTGCGTTGTGTGCATAGATACTATTTGGGTTTGTTCATTTAGGGGGCGGAAATTAGGATGTCTGATTCGTTCACGACACGTTCGTTCGATGTCGACACTGAAAACAATATCGTTACGATAACGGACACCGAGATCGAACTGACCCAGGGCACGCTGCTGCCGGGCTACGTCCATTGGATTTTTGCGGCCAGGATCAAACTGAATGGCAAGGTCCGCCTCAGCGGCGGTGTCGTCAACATCTCTGCCGCCGAGGTCTCGGTCGGTCCGCAGGGGGCCGAAGTCGATGTCAGCGGCGAAGACGGCAAGAGCTTCGAGCCGGGAACGCGCGCCGCGGATGGTTCTGGCGGCGGGTTGCGTCCGGTTGATGGCGCGGATGGTGCCAACGGCGAAAATGGGGGCGACGGCGGATCGGGTGGTGTACTCAATATCTGGGCCCGGACGATCAACGGTGCAGAACGTCTTAAACTCGTTGCAAACGGCGGAAAAGGCGGACGCGGCCAGGACGGTGGCAACGGCGAGCATGGGGCCCCGCCAGCGGCCCGCCCCGATGCCAGAAGTCCGAAATTCGTGAAAACCGGACAACGCCGGTACCCCGACGGAACTGGAATGGTCATCACCGTCGATGATGGGTATTGGGATCCCGCCGAAGACGTCATTGGCAAAAGCGGTGTGGGTTCGCTCCTGAAGGTCACGACAGATGGCAAACCCGGCGAACGCGGCGGAGACGGTGGCAATGCCGGTCTTGGTGGCAAGGGCGGCAATGGGGGCGCAGCCGGGGCCATTCAGGTCCGGGTTCTGCATGCGCCCGAAAAAAATCCCGTATTTTCGGCGGCCGGCGGCCTGAAAGGCGGCGCAGGCCGTCACGGAACTCCTGGCAGCGGGGCCGCGGGTGGAAAAGGGGCGCGGTTGCGATATCGCTCCGAAATCTTTTGGAGCAATATCGGCTACTCTGCCCTCGACGACCAAAATGACAAGGCACGCTGGGATATCGACTGGAACGGTTCGGTCCATTTCGACAACTTGAACGTGTCGGCTGACTATGTCGTCAAGGACGCAAAAACGGGAAAGAAGAAGCTGCGCCTGAGACGCCCCGATGGCGCTCATGGGTCCAATGGCAGGTACGCGGAATTTGCCAGCCCTCCCGAAGTCTCCCCCGGAAGCGATGGCGCCAAAGGATATGCCTCGATCAGCGAAGAGCGCGGCGCCCCGTCTTTGCGCATTCCACCAATTGCCCACGCGGTTCTTCTCGATCGTGCCGCGACCCTTGATCTTGCGGACGGCCGTGCCGACGATGCGGTCTCGGCACTCAAGTGGTTGCGCTTTGTGACCTCGTCCAGGGACATGGACGAGACGGTGGCGCAGATCCGTGATGATGCGGACCACCGCATCGGGATCATCGAACGCGGCGAAGAGGCACAACCGCTTCGCACCTCGTTCTCTGACATGGACGCTGCACACCGATATGTTTCAGCCGCGCTTTCGTCTGCCGTCGCTCGAGAGACCATGCGCGATGCCCACCGCAAAGCGGTCCGCGACGCGGCGGACCGTAAGTTGGAACTGAATGACGCGATCGAAATGGCGGAGAGCTATCTGAAACAGCTCGAGGGGAACCCCAATACGCCCGGCAGCATCCAGTTTCTTGAAAGCCGCGAACGGGCCTTCAAATCCGACATTGTCAGCCTAGACCGGCGTCTTGTTCTTTTGGGCGGCGAATTGGACAACATGCCCGCGCTTGCCGCCGAAGAAATGGAGGCGAAGATCCGCGAAAAGACCGAGGCCAGCTTCTGGGAGGTTGTGCAAGTTGTCGGCATGGTCGCCGGGATCGCCGTGAACCTGTCCAGCGCACTTGGATCGGTAAAGAAGTTGGCTCAAACGGTTGAAGAGGCCTATTCGAAACGGTTGGGCACCGATTTTTCCTATGAGCGACTGTGGTCGCGTAGCGCACATAACATCGTCAACGATTTGATGGCGATTGCCACGAATTCGGAATTTCAGAAGAATTTTGCGGAGGCCTTTGGAGATGTCAAGAAAACGACAGGAAAACTGGCAAAGGATGCACTGGAATTCTATGGCAAGTACCAAGCCTATCTGAAGCTGCGGGACAAGAACACCGCCATCGACGCTGGGATCGACAAGATAGACCTGCAAGCCCGAATTCTGGTCTTTGAAACCGCAAAACTGGAAATTCAACTGCAGGGCAACAAACTGCGGCACGATCTGGCGGATGTCATCGACGAACTTTCAACGGCCCGCGAGTGGCAATACGTCTTCAACGACTACTTCGACACGGTGAACGCTCGCTTCGACATCCTGGCGAACCTGTCGGACCTGCAGGCCAACCTGCGCGAGCTGCGGTTCCAGCACAGCCTGACGGAGCGCAACATTCTCAGCGCGAAGCGGCAGTTGGAGCTTGTGACCGCTGAAACCGACGGGCTGCCTAAAGGCTCGGGCAGCCTCAGTGTGGAAACAGATGCGGCACTGGAGCTGAACCGCTGCGTCGACCTGGTGCGCGAGATCCTTCGCGCCTATCGGATCTGGACCCTTGAAACACTGCCCTTCACATTGCCCCAACGGCTGACGGGTGCCACTCTTCTGAACGCCTACACCGCCAGGATCGAACCTCCAATCCTCGAAAACCTCGCGCGCAAGAGCGCGCCGGCCAATGACAAATCCAGAGGCATATCATTCGACATGACGCGTTTCGCCGCCGACCCGGAGGTGTTGCGTCGGAATTTTTACATCGAAGACCAAGGGGTCTGGCAGTTCGACCTGACCGTGACCATCGACCCGGAAAGCGACTATTGGTTCGAAAGGCTCTTGGACGTGCGCGTCTTTCTGAACGGAGCGACGACCGATGCCGGTTCGCATTTCCTGTGCTTCGTGCGTCACCGCGGAGTCTCCGACTACCTGGATCGCAACCGCAATATCGTCATTGGATACAAGGTGCCCCGCGCAATCGAAGTCGAATATGTCGCCGACGGCGATGGCCACAAGCCGGCCCATAACGGAATTGCTCAAAGCTTTGGCGGCCAGGATTGGGTCCGGCAAATCCACTACAGCCGCTACACGACGTGGGAGGTCCAGGTCCAACCAGACTACAAACCGCATCGTGATGCCATGACGTATAATTCTGGACTGGACCTGAGTGGTCTGAAGTCAATAGATTTCGAGTTCGACAGCTGGCGCGAAAATTACCGCACTATGAAAAAGTAGCAGATCGCGACCGTGTCCGCCCCAATACGGCCTCTGCCAATTCACGGGTCCGGGCCAAGACCGTAAATGACGCTTCACGGACGTTTGTGCTGTAAGCATCCGGCAAGGACCGTCCGACCGGGCGTTGGCGGCGATGACAAGTGCGACGTCATGGTCGACCTGACGTTCACACCGCAGATGCAGATCCTGTCCGCCGAAGACGCGCCACGGCGGCGGCACTGGAGTGATGCGGACCAGATCCGGGTGGTCGAAGAAAGTCATCAGGGGCATCGCCAACCGCACGGTAGCATGACGTCTTCCGCTCGCTCCTGACCATCTGTCGGAGACAGTACCGGAATGGCGAACTCGGGAACGCAAGCAGTTTTGCATTCTTGCCGGTCGAAATGGGCACGCTGCCGCATAAGCCCGCCCCGGCTGTCCAGATCGAGATCGTTCTGAGGAACGGTCGAAGCCGGCGAGACTGTGCAGATCCAGGCGGCCCAACTCGACTATCTCCTCGACGAGATAGACTGGCGTAATCCACGCGGGACGCAGCGACCGACAAAGGCGGGGTAAAAGCCCGCGAGACACCAAATTCTGTTGGGCATTCGCCCGGCCGATGCATGCTTCAGGCATGTCCGATACCGGCTCCGGGATTGCCCATGGCCTACGCCGGAGGCTTGCCCCAGGTACGCCGTCGCTCTCGGACCTTAGCCGCCGTCGGCAAATGAGAAGGACTGCCACGGTGGCAGTCCGCTTTCTTGCCGTTCGCGCGGCATGTTCGATCTTGGTCGCCATTGCGGTCACAAGAGCGGGACAATGGTTTGCTCAAAACATTGCGGTGCCAGACGCCTGCTCGGCTCTCCGATGTCAGTTGCCCGCATTCAAGAGGTTCGGACGGGACCGACGGAGTGCCGTTCGATCCAGCGGGCCCTTTCGACCACTTGCCCATCGTGCTTCGGCTCGCCATTCAACGCGTGGAACAGTAGTTCGGCCAGGGGCTGACCGGCTGCCCTGACGGACTCGCAGGTGACGGTGAGCGGCGGGGTCAGCTTTGCCGTGTCCAGGCTCGGCAACATGTCGTCATGCGCAACAACCGAGACATCATCGGGTACATTCAGTCCTGCCGCCGAGGCAGCATCCAGCACCCCGGCTGCGGTCAGCGAGTTGCAGCAGACGAAGCCGGTCGGACGATCAGGACCGTCAAGCAGATCCGCCGCGGCGGCGCGCCCGAAGGAGTGCGAGGTGTCGCCATTGCGGATCAGGTCCCGTACGGGGGTCAATCCGGCGCTGATCATGGCCCCGGCAAAGGCCTGCTCGCGCTCCTTCGACACCATCCAGGTCTCCTCGCTGTTGAGAAGCGCGATCCGCCGATGTCCGTATTCGGCAAGATGCGTTACCGCCCTGCGCGTTGCGTCTTCGACATCGAGACTGACATTCGGGTAGTCGGGCAACGCGACATGCCGTCCGTGGACGACAAAAGGCACGCCGCGGCCGCGTAGAAAGTCCATCCGGGTATCATCCACCATGGGGAAAAGCAGCACGAAGCCGTCGATCATGCCCTGGGCGATCAAACGGTCGTACGTCTTCAAGGGGTCCGGTGAGGTGGAGATGTGCAACACGAGATCGAGGCCCTTCTCGGCCATCGCCTGAGTGAGGGAATAGGTGATCTCGAAGAAATGCGCCGCTTCGAAATCGGCTGGCGGCGTATCGAGCACCAGCCCGACAACTCCCGAGCGCCCCGACACCAGTTTTCGTGCGCTGTGGTTCGGCCGGTAATTCAACTCGCGGGCCACCTCCTTGACCCGCTCGCGCGTGCTCGGGGTGACGTCATCGAACCCGCGCAAGGCCCGGCTGACGGTTGTGGCCGAAAGGCCCGTGATCTTCGCGATGTCCTTGAGTGTCGCCACGTGAAATCAGTCTCTTGTCGCCATCTCTGCATCGAAAAGCACCGCCGGGCCGCAGCAACGGACAGCACCTAGTCAGGGTCTGAAGAAATAGCAAGTGCGGCCGAGGTCAACGTCCTTTCCCCGCTTGGCGCGAAAAAATGTTGATTTTAGCGCTAACAAGTGCAATCTTAACGTTAAGAATAGCGAAAATCAGATTCGCGACCACAACCCGGAGCACGCCGTTCCGGGAACGGGACCGATATGCCCGGTGGCGCCGCAAACGCCCCGCCCCGGCGAATTTGAAAGGGAGGACCCATGAAACCCGCACCACGAACCGCACTCTTTTGTTCCGCCTCGATCCTCGCGGCCGCTCTGGCCGGCGCGGCCGCGGCGGACACCCATCTGCGTTTTCCAATCGGAGAGGGCCCCTTCGACTGGGCCGAGTTCCAGGCCTTTGCCGACAGCCACGACTTTTCCGGGCAAACGCTCGAGATCACCGGCGCGGGGACCGGCGTGGACGCCGATCTGCTGCGCGAAATCTTCGCCTACTTCGCCGAGGTGACCGGGGCCGAGGTGAAATACTCCGGGTCCGACAGCTTCGAGCAGGACATCGTGATCGCCGTGCAGGCCGGGACGCCGCCGGACGTCGCGCTTTATCCACAGCCGGGGCTGGCCGCGGACATGGCCAGGCGCGGGCACCTCGTGCCGCTCGCCGATGGCACCCGCGATTGGTACATCGACACGTTCGCTGCCGGGGAATCCTGGGCCGACCTCGCCAGCCCGGTCGGGCCGGACGGCAATCGCCATGTCTACGGCATCTTCAACGCCGTCGACGTGAAATCGCTCGTCTGGTACTCGCCCGAGGCCTTCGACGAGAACGGTTACGACATCCCGCGGAGCATGGAAGAGCTCAAGGCACTCACCGACACCATGGTCGAGGACGGTTTGACGCCGTTCTGCCTTGGTCTGGGCGCAGGTGCGGGCACCGGCTGGCCCGCGACGGACTGGGTCGAGGACTTCATGCTGCGCACCCAGCCGCCCGAGGTCTACGACCAGTGGGTCAGAAACGAGATCCCCTTTACCGACCCCCGCGTCGTGGCGGCGATCGAGGAATACGGATACTTCGCCCGGAATGACGCCTATGTCGACGGCGGATCCAGCGCTGCGGCCACGATCGACTTCCGGGACAGCCCGGACGGCCTGTTCGAATTCCCGCCGAAGTGCATGATGCACCGGCAGGCTTCGTTCATTCCGACCTTCTTCCCCGATGGCATCCAGATCGGGTCCGATGCCGATTTCTTCTATTTCCCTGCCTATGACGGCAAGGATCTGGGGACGCCGGTTCTGGGATCCGGCGGGCTGGCGACGGTCATGCAGGACCGACCCGTCGCGCATGCCTTCATGGCTTTTCTGCAAACCTCGCTGCCGCATGCGATGACCGCCGCGCAGGGCAAGACCCTGACACCGCACAGGGATGTCAGCCTCGATGCCTACGCCTCGGACACAGGGCGCGCCCTGGCCGAAATCCTGCTGAGCGCGACCACGTTCCGCTTTGACGGCTCCGACCTGATGCCGGGCGAGATCGGCACGGATGCGTTCTGGAACGCCATGGTGGAATACACCACCGGCAACCTCAGCGCCGAAGACGCCGCCGCCGCGATCCAGGCCCGCTGGGACTCGATCCGATAGGCGCGATTCCGGGCGCCGCCGGCATGACTGCGCGGCGCCCCAATCGATCACGAAACCGACGGGAGGCGGACCGATGAATCCCATCATTCAGGGACTTGCGACGATCGTTCTGGGCGTGGGAGGCTGTATCGGCTATTTCTACGCGTCGAACATGGTGCTGGACAGGGTGCTGTACCCGGCGAAAGGGCCGGACATCTCCACGAACATTCGCAGGGCCAACACGATCCGGCCATGGCTCTTCATCTTTCCGGCCTTGCTGGTGCTGGCCGTCTATCTTGCCTACCCGGTCGTGGGCTCCGCCTATCGGTCGCTGTTCAACCGGTCGGGGGACGCGTTCATCGCCCTTGGCAACTACCTCGCGCTGTTCGAGGCGCCGGAGTTCCGCACATCGTTCCTCAACAACGCGCTCTGGGCATTGTTCGTGCCTGTGGCCTCGGTCGTCGCCGGGCTGATCGCGGCCCAGCTCAGCGACACGCTCAAATGGGGCAACATCGCCAAGTCACTGATCTTCATGCCGATGGCGATCAGCTTCGTCGGGGCCTCGCTGATCTGGAAGTTCGTCTACGCCGTCGACAGCGACATCGGCCTGATCAATGCCGTGCTGGCGGGGCTGTTCGGGACGGGACCGGTCGATGTTCTGCAGATCCCCTTCTGGAACAACTTCTTCCTGATGTTCATCCTGGTCTGGATTCAGACCGGCTTTGCCATGGTCATCCTCTCCGCCGCCCTGCGCGGCATTCCCGAAGAGACGATCGAGGCGGCGATCCTCGACGGCGCGAACCCGTTCCAGATCTTCTTCAAGATCAAGATGCCCCAAATTTCTTCCACGATCGTGGTGGTCTGGACGACGATCACTGTCGGCTCGCTCAAGATCTTCGACATCGTCTACGCGATGACTGGCGGCAACTTCGGGACGGA
Organism: Tropicibacter sp. S64; assembly: GCF_049803835.1. NCBI lineage: Bacteria > Pseudomonadati > Pseudomonadota > Alphaproteobacteria > Rhodobacterales > Roseobacteraceae > Tropicibacter > Tropicibacter sp. S64. The sequence goes on from NZ_JBNAGK010000002.1 coordinate 428,736, forward strand.
GATCCTGCCCAGTTACATGATGAGTTTCATGTTCCGCGATGACGGCCGCGCGACCTCGGTCGCTCTGATCATCATGATCGTCGTGCTGCCCGTGATGATCTCGAACATCCGCCAGGCACAGAAAGAACTTCGGTAGGAGGGCCGGTCATGGAAAATATCGCAGGAAAATCAACGGGACTCCGCTGGGCCACCCACCTTGCCATGCTCGTCATGGTGCTGATCTGGGTCCTTCCGACCGTCGGGCTTCTGGTGTCCTCTTTTCGGGACAAGGACCAGATCTCGGCCACCGGCTGGTGGCAGGCCATGTTCCCGGTGGAACTGACCGCGCGGGCGCGCACCGGGACGGAGGCCGTTGCCGACGGCGATCTGTTCCGGGTCGAGGGCTACATCTTCGACGACGAAGAGGCACGCTCGTATTTCAGCGGGACACCCGGCGAGATTGCCGCCTTCGGGACCCGTGGCGCGGAGCCCAAGGCCTATGTTGCCGGAAGCACCGCCGATCTGGGCGACGGCGAAACGCTGACGGTCAATGCCGACGGCACCTACGTGTGGATCACGCCGGACGCTCCGGACGGCCGCGGCCAGAGAGTCTATTTCGCGGCGGAAAGCCCGCCGAAGCTGACACTCGACAACTATCGCACGGTGCTGTCGGGCGACAACATGGACCGCGCCTTCATCAACACGTTGACCGTGGCCATTCCCGCGACAATCATCCCGATCCTTGTCGCAGCCTTCGCCGCCTATGCGCTGGCATGGATGGAATTCCCGATCCGGGGCCTGTTGATCGCCGGGATCGTCGGGCTGCTCGTCGTGCCGATCCAGCTGGCGCTGGTGCCGGTGCTCAACCTGCACAACGGGATCGGCGTCTGGCAAAGCTTTGTAGGCATCTGGCTGGCACATACCGGGTTCGGCATGCCGCTGGCCGTCTACCTGCTGCGCAACTACATGGCGGGTCTGCCGCGCGACATCATCGAATGCGCCCGCGTGGACGGCGCGACGGACTTCCAGATCTTCACCAGGATCGTGCTGCCCCTGTCCCTGCCCGCGCTGGCCTCTTTCGCAATCTTCCAGTTCCTCTGGACATGGAACGACCTGCTCGTGGCCAAGGTGTTCCTGCCCTCGGCCGACGAGGCCAAGGTGATGACGGTCAAGATCGCCGACGACCTGCTGGGTTCGCGCGGCGGCGACTGGGGCATCCTTGCGGCGGCGGCCTTCGTGTCGATCGCGGTACCGCTCGCCGTCTTCTTCAGCCTGCAGCGGTTCCTCGTGCGCGGCCTTCTGGCCGGCTCGGTGAAGTGACATTGGGGGCCGCGTCCAGGATGCGCCCCCGCCGACAAGGAAAAGGATAGGAAAATGGCCAATCTCTCGCTGAAGACTGTCAAGAAGTCCTATGGCGGCGCGGTGACGGTCCTCCAGGATATTGATCTGGAAATCCAGACCGGGGAACTGATCGTCTTCGTCGGGCCGTCGGGCTGCGGCAAGTCCACGCTGCTGCGCATGATCGCGGGTCTTGAACGGATCACCGACGGCGAACTGTCGATCGACGGCATGGTCGTGAACGATGTGCCGCCCGCGCAGCGTGGCATCGCGATGGTGTTCCAGAGCTACGCGCTCTATCCGCACATGAGCGTGCGCGACAACATGAGTTTCGCGCTCAAGATCGCCAAGATGCCAAAGGCCGAGATCGACGCGCGCGTGGACCGCGCGGCGAAGATCCTGCAACTCGATCCCTATCTCGACCGCCTGCCCAAGGCCCTCTCGGGCGGTCAGCGGCAACGGGTGGCCATTGGCCGCTCGATCGTGCGCGACCCCAAGGTTTACCTGTTTGACGAGCCGCTCTCGAACCTCGACGCGGCGCTGCGCGTGGCCACAAGGATCGAGATCGCGCAACTGAAGGAATCGATGCCGAATTCGACGATGATCTACGTCACCCACGACCAGGTGGAGGCCATGACGCTTGCCACGCGGATCGTCGTTCTGGCCGGAGGCGGCATCGCACAGGTCGGCACGCCGCTGGAGCTTTACGAAAGGCCCGAGAACGAATTCGTCGCCCAGTTCATCGGCTCGCCCGCGATGAACCTGATCCACGGCGAGATCATCGAGACCGGCGACCAAACCCGCGTGCGCACGAAGGATGGCGGCGAGGCTCTGTCGAACCACCCCTCCGTACCCGAGGACATGGGCAAGAAGGTCAACGTCGGTGTGCGCCCCGAAGACCTTGTGGCGGCGGCGCCGGATGCGACACACATCTACCACGGTCAGGTCGCCATCACCGAGGCCCTCGGCGAGGTGACCATTCTCTATTTTCATGCCGATGAAGAGGCGGCGAACCCGGTGATCGCCAAGCTGCCGGGGATTCACAAGACCATGCGCGGCATGGACGTCAAGCTGACCGCCGACCCCTCGAAGGTCCATGTCTTCGAGGACGGCCAGTCGCTGCTTTACCGCGACCGACCGAAGAAACGGATCGTCTCCAACCTGCACTGAGACCCGGGACGCGCGGGCCGGGACAACCCGGCCCAACACCATTCGACAGCAACGCGAGCTCCACCCGCCGGGCGGAGCTTTCCGACAACGGGACCGCACCGCCATGAAACAGCAAGCCATCGAGACCGCCGCGCATACCGACAATGACTGGTGGAAGACCGGCATCATCTACCAGATCTATCCAAGGTCCTTCCAGGACCATGACGGCGACGGCATCGGGGATCTGAGGGGCATCGAAAGCCGGCTCGACTACCTCGTGGATCTTGGTATCGACGCCATCTGGATTTCACCGATCTTCACGTCGCCCATGGCCGATTTCGGCTATGACGTGTCCGATTACCGGGATATCGACCCGATGTTCGGCACGCTCGCGGATTTCGACAGTCTCGTCGCCGCCACGCACAGCCGGGGGCTGAAGCTGATCCTCGATTTCGTGCCGAGCCATACCTCGCATGAGCATCCGTGGTTCATCGAGGCCCGCGCATCCCGGCAAAGCCCCAAGCGCGACTGGTACATCTGGCGCGATGCCAAGCCCGACGGCAGCCCACCGACCAACTGGATCAGTGAATTCGGCCGCTCTGCCTGGACGTGGGACGCAGGGTCCGGGCAGTATTACCTCAACATCTTCCTGTCCGAGCAGCCGGCGCTGAACTGGCGCAACCCCGAGGTGCAGGCCGAGATGCTCGATACACTGCGCTTCTGGTATGAACGCGGGGTCGACGGGTTCCGGGTGGACGCGATCACGCATATCGCACCGGATGTGGACAAGGGCGATCATCCGCCCGACCCGCAATGGCGCGAGCACATGAACCCGTCCTACCGTTTCCTGAAAGTGCACTCCAAGCACCAGCCGGAGGGACACCAGTTCGTGCGCATGATGCGCCGGGTCACCGATGCGTTCCCGGGCCGGGTTCTGATCGGCGAGACGGATGGCGATCTGCCCGCGGTCATGGCCTATTACGGAAAGGATTTCGACGCCTTCCAGCTTCCCTTCAACTTCTCGCTGCTCGACATCCCCTGGTCCATGGCGGAGATCGTCGACCGGGTTGAGGCCTACGAGGCCGCCTTGCCCGAGGGCGCCTGGGGCAACTGGGTGCTTGGCAACCACGATTGCGCGCGGATCGCCAGCCGCGCGGGTCCGGCGCAGGCGGCGGTTGCGACGACGCTGCTGCTGACCCTGCGCGGCACGCCGACGCTGTATCAGGGCGACGAGCTGGGTATGGAAAGTGCGTCGATTCCGCCCGAAGCGGTGCAGGATCCGTGGGAGAAACAGGTGCCGGGCCTTGGGCTGGGCCGGGACCCGGCCCGCACGCCGATGCCATGGACCCAAGGCCCGAACCGCGGATTCAGCAGCGGCGATCCGTGGTTGCCGGTGTTCGTTCCTTCGGATGGCGACGTGGAAAACCAAAGCGCCGATCCGGCGTCGTTCCTTAGCTTTGTCCGCAGCCTGATCGCGCTGCGCCGGGAAACGCCCGCCCTCACCCTAGGCAGCTACCAGACGGTGTTGGCCGAGGATGGCGTCTATGTCTTCGCCCGGACCCTTGGCGGGACGCGCTACCATGTCTGCCTCAATTTCACAGCCGATCCGAAGGCCTGTCCGGTCGCCGGGCGGATCGTGCTTGCGGCCGGTCAGAGCACCATGGACGACGCGGGGCAAAGCCTTGCCCTGGCCGCCAATGACGCGGTGATCGTCCAGGCCGTCTGAGCCGCCTCGCGCACCATCATGTCGGCCGCGCGGTTTCTGTGCGGCCTGTCCCCTGAAAACATAGTGAACCAAACGGAGAACGTCATGACACAGCTGTCCATCGACGCTTCGCCCTGGTGGCAAAGCGCCACCGGCTACCAGATCTATCCGCGCAGCTTCTGCGACACCAACGGCGATGGCATCGGCGACATTCCCGGCATCATCGCGAAGCTCGACCACCTGCGCGATCTCGGCATCGGGTTCATCTGGCTCTCGCCGGTCTATCGCAGCCCGATGGCCGACAATGGCTACGACATTTCCGATTACCGCGACATCGCGCCGGAATTCGGCACGCTGGCGGATTTCGACAGGCTGGTGGCCGAGGCCAGCGCACGCGGCATCCGGATCGTCATGGACCTCGTCGTGAACCACAGCTCGTCCGACCATGCGTGGTTTCACGCCGCGCGGGCCTCGCGGGACGCACCCGAGCATGACTATTACGTCTGGCGCGACCCGGCTCCGGACGGCGGTCCGCCCAATGGGCATCAGGCCTGTTTCGGGGGCTCCGCCTGGACCTGGGTGCCGGAGGTCGGCCAATACTATCTGGGTCATTTCAGTCCGCACCAGCCCGATCTGAACTGGCAGAACCCGTCGCTTCGGCGAGAGATCTACGACATGATGAATTGGTGGTTCGATCGCGGCATCGCCGGCTTTCGCATGGATGTCATCAGCCTGATCGGCAAGGACGTGGATGCCGGCCTCTATGAGGAAGGCCCGTATCTGCACGGGTTCCTGCAGGACATGCACCGCGAAGTCCTGGAGGGCCGCGACAGCGTGACGGTCGGCGAAAGCTGGGCGGTCAGCACAGACACGGCGCTGCTCTATTGCGGGCGGGACCGGCGGGAACTCGATATGGTCTTCCAATTCAACCACGTGGTTGAAGGCTGGGACCCTGTTCACGGCAAGTGGAAACCGAGGCCCTTCGACCTTGTCGCCTTCAAGCGCGTGCTGAACGACTGGCAGGCGGCGCTGGCAAACGATGGCTGGAACTCGCTTTTCCTGTCCAACCACGACCTGCCGAGGCAGGTGTCGAAATACGGTGACGATGGCGCATATCGCGTGAAATCGGCCAAGATGCTGGCGACGGTGATGCACCTGATGAAGGGCACGCCCTTTGTCTATCAGGGGGAAGAAATCGGCATGACGAATGCCGCCTTCACCCGGATCGACCAGTTCCGTGACGTCGAGACCCTGGGCCACTATGCCGAAGAAATCGCGCGCGGCGTCAGTCCCGAGGCCTTTATCGCCGGCGCCAACGCCAACGGGCGGGACAACGCGCGCACGCCGATGCAATGGACTGGTGGGACCAATGCGGGTTTTACCGACGGAACACCGTGGATCGAGGTCAATCCGAACCACGGGCAGGTCAATGTGGAGGCTGACCGGGCCGATCCAAACGGTGTCTTTGCGCATTACAAAGAACTGATCGCGTTGCGGAAATCCTGGCCCGCCATGGTCCACGGCACCTATCGGCCCGTCGCGGAGGAAGACGGCAGTGTCTTTGCCTACCTGCGGGAGCTAAACGGCGTTCGCCTTGCGGTGGTGGCGAATTTCAAAGGCGAGGACACGCAGTTCGATGTGCCGGATGCGCTCAGGGGGTCTGGGCGCTGTCTGATATCGAACGACATCCCGAGAGAGCGTCTGGACGGGCGCATCACGCTCAAGCCGTTTGAGGCGTTTGTCTTGTCAATTGGCGGCTGACAGACCTGTGCCGACAAGCCTGAATTCAAGGAGAACCGCGCCGGGCGTCCGGGAGGCACACCGTTCGTATGCCCCACGCAGGGCCTCTCACGGCTCTTGCACTGGAAGGTGCGGTCACCCTCTGACCGTTCCCGCCGAACGCGCACCGCAGACGACTGTTTTTTCAAGTATCAAGCATGGCGGCCCATAACGACCTGAATAGAGCCTCGCAAACAATTGCCGATGCAACCCATCCTCAATCTCCGACTGTCCTCTCGACCAGAATGCCGCCAGCTTGGACATAATGCCGAATGTCCTTTTCCATGGTGGATCCTGGGCGGGTTCGCGCTTGCGGCAAACTTCCGAAAACCGCCCTATCTGCAGTGTTTGGAAGAATGCTGCGCTGCGGAAGCCTCAGCGCTACGATACATATCCGGACGATCAGCGAATGTTCGATTTCTGTTCCATCACAGCGAACGCGACTCCGGTCGAAGTGTTCAGGTTGCTCTTCCGGAAAGTTATTTTTTTACAGGTGCTTGCAAAGAATTCACCAAATCAGCGCAGTCATCAGGTCCAGAGAAAAACCGGCTGAGAGAACGGATTTTGGGTCAACCGCCGTCGCGAAGGTTCTCAGCCCGTCTCGCAAACCCCTTTGAAAACACGCAAAAATCCGGCCGCAGCCGGATCGGGAGAACGCTTTTGCGGGGGCAAGTGGCGGAGGCTCAGGGATTCGAACCCTGGGGACGCTCTCACGCCCAACGGTTTTCAAGACCGCCGCAATCGACCACTCTGCCAAACCTCCGGTCACCGGCCTGATACCTGCCCGGAAATGATTCTGAAAGCGCACGGTCAAGGGAAAATCCGCCGGACCCCTTGTCAGCAGGCTTTTCTTGTGAGTCGACCCTTGTTAAGGTGGCGCACAACGGGCCGGAACGTGTCCGAACAGAGGCAGTACAGACCGGGGCACGCGTCAACGATCCCGGCCAACACGCGGCACCCCCGCGGACAAAGGCGAGAGGCACGACATGAGCAGGTGGACCTTGGCACTCCGCAGCAGGATGCTGCGCAACTCGGTGCTTATCCTTGGATTTTTCGCACTCTCCGCTTGCGAGGAAGGGCAGATGCCGGGCTTCCTGCAGGCCAAATCCGGCGGTGCCGAGGGCGAGGTGACCCGTGCCGCCTCCGGGATGGCCGCGGGCGAGACCATCGAACGCGACATCGAGGCGCCGGAGATCTTCTCCGCCAAGGAAGCCGGTCTCTGGGACGGCCGCCCCTCGCTCGGCGGGGTCTGGGTGGCGCATCCGGACGTCAAGGAACCGGGCCGCGTGATCATTCGCAACGAAACCAACGGCAAGTTCGTGATCGGTGCCCTGTTCCGGCGCGAACGCCAGTCGCCCGGGCCGCGCCTGCAGGTGTCGTCCGACGCCGCCGCCGCGCTCGAGATGCTGGCCGGGCAGCCGAACAACCTCAACGTGGTGGCCCTGCAACGCGAGGAAATCACGCCGGAACCGGAAGCCACGCCGCTGACCGAACAGGTGGCGGACGGCCCGATCCCCGCCGCGCCGCAAGTCGCGGAAGGCACCCTCGATCCGGCGCCGCTTGGCGTCGGGGGCGATCCGGTTGTCTCTGGCGCGGCTGCCGCCATCGAGACCGCCGCTCTGGCTCCGGCGAAACCCGCCGCAACACCCCCCACCGCGCCGAAACCGGCTGCCGCGGCCGCACCCGCGCCGAAGAAACCCTCGGCGCTGAGCAAGCCCTACATCCAGATCGGCATCTTCTCGGTCGAGCAGAACGCCAACAATACCGCCACGGCCATGCGCCAGGACGGCATGGTTCCGACGGTGAAGAAGCAGAATTCCAACGGCAAGGTCTTCTGGCGTGTCATCGTCGGCCCGGCGCAGACAAAGGAAGAGCTGTCGGCGCTGCTGACCAAGATCAAGGGCACCGGCTTCACCGATGCTTACGCCGTGTCGAACTGAGGCAGTCTGCCCGTGTGATCGCTCTTGTCCCCGCACCCATGGTGCGGGGATTTTCGTTTGGCGGATCGCCGGATCGCGCTTGTCACCGGTTTCCCGGACACGAAGCCGGGATCGCCGCCGACAACGGGCGATCCTTCGCCGACACCGGCGTGACACCTCCCGGACAATGGGTCATAAATGACGTGACTCGATCTTTCTCCAGAGGAGCAGACCCATGACCGCCCTCCCCCGCCCCTTCCAGAAAGCCCTTCCCCGCATCCTCATGACCGCCGCGACGGCGCTGGCGCTCATCGCCACGCAGGCCTCTGCCTTCGACACCCGCGCCAAGGCGGCCTTCGTCATGGACCAGACCACAGGCACCGTCCTGATGGCCAAGCGTGCCGACGAGGCGCTGCCGCCGGCGTCCATGTCGAAGCTGATGACGCTCTACCTCGCCTTCGAGGCGGTCCGCGACGGGCGACTCGGCCTCAAGGAGGAGTTGCGCGTCTCGCAGCACGCCATGGACTACGGCGGCTCTACCCTGTTCCTCAAGGCGGGCGAGCGTGTCGCGGTCGAGGACCTGCTGCTCGGCATCATCGTGCTCTCGGGCAACGACGCCTGTGTCGTCCTCGCCGAGGCGCTCTCCCCGGATGGCACCGAGGCCGGCTTCGCCCGGCTGATGACGCAGCGCGCGCAGCAGCTCGGCATGACCTCTTCGACCTTCAAGAACTCCAACGGCTGGCCCGCCGACGGCCACGTCATGTCGGTGCGCGATCTCGTCCTGCTGGCCCGCCGCATCATCGAGGACTTTCCCGAATTCTACCCGATGTTCGCGCAGGAGGAGTTCCTCTTCGACCAGAACGAAAGCCAGAACCGCTACAACCGGAACCCGCTGCTTGGGCTCGGGATCGGGGCGGACGGGCTCAAGACCGGCCACACGCAGGAAGCGGGCTATGGCCTCGTCGGCAGCGCCAAGCAGGGCGAGCGGCGGGTGATCTTCGCCATCACCGGCCTCGACAGCGCCAAGGCCCGGGCCGAGGAATCCGAGAGCATCGTCAACTGGGCTTTCCGCCAGTTCGCCGAGCAGACCATCGTGAAGAAGGACACCGAGATCGCCCGGGCCGACGTCTGGTTGGGCGCGCAGACCGATGTCGCGCTGGTCGCCGACAAGGACCTGACCCTGCTCCTGCCGCGCGCGACGCCGGGTGGCCTTAAGGCGGAAGTGGTCTATACCGGCCCGGTCGAGGCACCGATCCAGAAGGGCCAGCAACTGGCCGAGCTGGTCATCGCGCCGGAAGGCCTGCCGGAAACCCGCGTGCCGCTCTTCGCCGCCGATGCGGTCGAATCCGGCGGCTTCATGGACCGCATAATGACGGTGAGCAAACATGTGATCGCCCGCCTTCAGGGTTCCGAACAGTCACAGGACAGCATGTGAACAGACGCGGCCTCTTTGTCAGCTTCGAGGGCATCGACGGGTCGGGCAAATCCACCCAGACCCGCGCGCTTGCCGACTATCTCGAAAACACCGGCCGCGAGGTCGTCCTGACCCGGGAGCCCGGCGGCAGTCCGGGGGCCGAGGAAATCCGCGCATTGGTGCTGCAGGGCGAGCCGGACCGCTGGTCCGCCGAAACCGAACTGCTGCTGTTCACCGCCGCCCGGCGTGACCATCTGGAACGGGTGATCTGGCCCGCGCTGGACCGGGGCGCGGTGGTGATCTGTGACCGCTTCGCCGATTCCACCCGCATGTACCAGGGTCGCTCCGGCCTGCGCCGCAAGGTCGACGCCTTGCATGACCTGATGATCGGGGTCGAGCCGGACCTGACCATCCTGATCGACATGGACGCCCGCGAGGCCCTGTCGCGGGCCAAGTCGCGGGCCACGGCGGAAGAACGCTTCGAGGACTTCGGCCTCCAGTTGCAGGAACGCATGCGCACCGGCTTCCTCGCGCTGGCGCAGGTCCATGGCAACCGCATCCGGGTGGTCGACGGCAGCCGCGCCACGGCGACTGTCACCGCCGAGATCCGTGACATCGTCGAAGCCCGTCTGGCATGAGCGAGGCCATCGTCCTTCCCGAACCGGACCGCGTGCCCGGCGCGCCGCACCCGCGCGAGACGCCGCGTGTTCTCGGACAGGGCCAGGCGGAGGCGGACTTCCTGACAGCCTATTCCACCGGGCGGTTGCACCATGGCTGGCTGATCACCGGGCCGCGTGGCACCGGCAAGGCAACGCTGGCCTGGGCCATCGCCCGTTTCCTGCTGGCCACGCCGCCGGAGGAGGGCGACGGGCTGTTCGGCGCACCGCCGCCCCCCGACAGCCTCGGCATCGCGCCGGATCATCCGGTCTCGCGGCGGCTGCTGGCCCTGTCGGAGCCGGGGCTGTTCCTGCTGCGGCGCGGGCCGAACGACAAGGGCGACAAGCTGGCGGGCGAAATCCGCGTGCCGGAAGTCCGCAAGCTGAGTAATTTCTTCGCGCTCAGCGCCGCGGACGGCGGACGGCGCGTGGTCATCGTCGACGCCGCCGACGAGTTGAACACCAACGCCGCCAATGCGCTGCTCAAGATGCTGGAAGAGCCCCCTGCCCGTACGACGCTGCTGTTGATCTCGCACCAGCCCGCCGGGCTGCTGCCGACGATCCGCTCGCGCTGCCGCGAGTTGCGGCTCGGCCCGCTCGGCGCCGAAGACATGGCCGCGGCGCTGGCGCAGGCAGGCGTGGAGACCCCGGACGAGGGCGCCGCGGCGCTGACCGAACTGGCGGGGGGCTCGGTCGGGGCGGCCGTGCGGCTTCTGAACCTCGGCGGGCTGGCGCTCTACCGCGAGATCATGGCGGTGCTCGGCAGCCTGCCGACCCTCGACCGCCCCCGGATGATGGGCCTCGCCGACAGCTTCGCCGGTCGCGGCAAGGAGGAGCAGCTGGACCTGTTGCTGACCCTTGTGGACCTCGCCACCGCCCGCATCGCCCGCTTCGGCGCCACCGGCGTGCCGCCCGCCGCCGAAGCGGCACCAGGGGAGCATACTGCGCTTGCAAAGCTCTGCCCGGACCAGACCGCCGCCCGCTGCTGGGCAGAAGTGGCGCAAAATGCGGCAGATCGCGCCCGCCATGCGCGGGCGGTGAATGTCGAGCCGGCGGCGCTGGTGACGGACCTGTTCCTGCAATTGCGCCACGCGGTCTGAGCCTCGGGCGGGGAAAATTTTGCCGGAACAAAATTTTCGGACGGGGCTCTGCCCCGGATCCCCGGAGGCATTTGGAAAGAGAAAAAGCGAGGAACGACGCGACGCTCCCGGTTTGTTAACCGTGATTTTGCGCTTGCCGGGACACTTCGGGGCATTTTGGCGCCGCGGCGGCTTTCAGAGCCGGGAATATGTACGAAAATCGGATAGAATCGTACCAAACTTTGCGGTTTGCCCGGGTCAGGGGCGGCGGCGGTTCCGGCAGCCTTGTGGTTATTCTGGATCCGAGCCGCAAGATATTGTTGGTACGGAGCACCGCGCGGTCCGGTAAGAGGACCGCACGGTGCGTTGACGATCAGACGATGCCGCCCCGGATCAGCCGGTCCGCAAGCTGCGCATAGGCCTGCGCCATCGGCCCATCGCCCAGCGCCACGGGTGTGCCGTCGTCACCGCCGAGGCGAGTGTCGAGGTCGATGGGCAATTGCGCAAGCAGCGGCACCCCGAGCTTTTCCGCCTCCTTCGCAACGCCGCCGTGGCCGAAGATATGGCTGTCCTTGCCGCAATGCGGGCAGGTGAAGACGGCCATGTTCTCGATCAGCCCGAGGACCGGGGTTTTCAGGGTCTGGAAGGCGTCAAGCGCCTTGCGACTGTCCAGAAGCGCCACATCCTGCGGTGTGCTCACCACGATGGCGCCGTCCACCGCGCTTTTCTGGCAGAGCGACATCTGCACGTCGCCGGTGCCCGGTGGCAGGTCGACGATGAGCACATCCTGTGTGCCCCAGTCCACTTGCATCAACAGCTGCTGCAATGCGCCCATCAACATCGGGCCGCGCCAGATCACCGCCTTTTCTTCCGCCAGCATCGAGCCGATGGACATGACGGTGACGCCGTGGGCTGTGAGCGGCGTGATGGTCTTGCCGTCTGGGCTGGCGGGTTTGCCGGTGAGGCCGAACATGCGGGGCTGCGACGGGCCATGGATGTCGGCGTCGAGCAGACCGACGCGCTTGCCCGCACGGGCGAGCGCCACGGCGAGGTTGGATGAGACGGTGGATTTGCCGACGCCGCCCTTGCCGGAGCCAACGGCGATCAGGGTCTTCACTCCCGGCGGACGCATCGGGCCTTCCTGCGCCTTGGCATGACCGCCGATCTTCAGAGACGGCGCGGGCTTCGCTTCGGGCGCCGTCAGCACGGCATGCGCCTCGGTGACGCCTTCGACGCGGGAAACCACCTCCTCGGCCGCCTTCCTCAGCGGCTCCATCAGGCGGGCCAACTCCGCAGACGGCGCTTCGATCACAAAGCGCACCGCCCCGGAGTCAGCCCTCAAGGCTCGAATCATGTCGCGGGAAATCAGGTTTCCGCCGTCCGGAAGCTCAAGTTTCTCCAATGCGGCCCGTGCCGCCTGCAAGACGTCTGTCATTGTCCCGTTCCTCCCTGTCAGGCTGGTGTCAGGATAACCCGCGGTCAACTCAACCATAACCCGATATCTGCTTAAAAATCATGCTTAACACGGACTTAAGCGATGCGTTCCATGCATTTGCTGCATAGCGGCATTGCCGTTCCGGCGGATTGTGCAGGTGCAGCATTTGCTCCATCTTTAGCGCAACCAGACACAAACACCGCCACGAGGCAATATCAACATGGCATACGCATCCGACGTTACCCGCGCACCGTCCGCTCTTGGTTCACTCCTGTCGACCCTGACCGTCGATATCCGCGCCCGGCTCGCCCGCCGCAAGGTTTTCAACACCACGTACCGCGAACTGGCGTCCCTGAGCGATCGTGAACTGAGCGATCTGGGGCTGAACCGGACCATGGTCCGCCGCGTCGCCTACCAGGCCGCATACGAGATGTAAGAATTCCGCCGGGGTCTCTCCTCCTCCCTGACCCCTCCGGAACAATCGCGGTGATCCCTCTCCTCCTCCCTGGGATCATCGCGCTCCAAACGGGGCTCTGCCCCAACCAGATGACGGCCCTCTCTCCTCCTCCCTGAGGGTTCTCATCCCGGCGACAGCTTCCTCTCCTCCTCCTTGGGAGCTGTCGCCACGAGTTTCCGGTCCTCTTGGGCCAAGGCATGTCGGGCTTCCTCTCCTCCTCCCTGGGAGCCCACATCACAGCGGCGGCTTCCTCTCCTCCTCCCTGGGAGCCGCCGCGAACCAGATCAGGGCCACAAAGAGCCCAAACGTGATTGACGCCGGATCTTCTCCTCCTCCCTGGATCCGGGTCATGTCAGCGGCAGAGCCCTCTCCTCCTCCCTGGGTGACTGCCGCACCCTTACGGACTTCCGGGTCCAGACATGTGGGCGCTCTCTCCTCCTCCCTGAGTGCCAGCATGACAGCGGCGGCTTCCTCTCCTCCTCCCTGGGAGCCGCCGCACCAGATACGGATCGGGGCCCCTCTCCTCCTCCCTGGGGTGCCCGTGCATGGAACGGCGGCGCTCTCTCCTCCTCCCTGAGCGTCGCCGTTTTCTTTTGTCCGGCTGGCATCTGCGGCCCCTTGGGCCTTTCATTTCCGCCCCTCTCCCGCTATCTGCGAACCCAAGCAAAGATTGGGAAATAGACCGATGGCGATGGACAAGAGTTTCGACGCAAAAACCGCGGAACCGCGGCTTTACGAGGCCTGGGAAAAGGCCGGGGCCTTCCGGGCCGGGGCGAACAAGTCGCGGGACGAGAGCTTCTGCATCATGCTGCCGCCGCCGAACGTGACCGGGGCTTTGCACGTGGGTCATGCGTTCAACCATACGCTTATGGACATCCTCGTGCGCTGGCACCGGATGCGCGGCTTCGACACGCTCTGGCAGCCGGGGCAGGACCACGCGGGCATCGCGACGCAGCTTCAGGTCGAGAAGAAGTTGAAGGCGGAAAAGGGTCTGGCGCGGCGGGACATGAGCCGCGAGGAGTTCCTCGGCCATGTCTGGGACTGGAAGACGCAATACGGCGGCACCATCATCGACCAGATGAAGCGTCTGGGGGACTCCTGCGACTGGGAGCGCAATGCGTTTACCATGTCCGGCGCACCCGGTGCGCCCGCCGGCAACGAGGGCAACTTCCACGATGCGGTGATCAAGGTCTTCGTCGATATGTACGAAAAGGGTCTGATCTATCGCGGCAAGCGGCTTGTGAACTGGGACCCGCATTTCGAGACGGCGATTTCCGATCTGGAGGTCGAGAATATCGAAGTCGCGGGCCACATGTGGCACTTCAAGTATCCGCTCGCGGATGGCGTGACCTACACCTACGTCGAGAAGGACGAGGACGGGAACGTGCTCTTCGAGGAGGAGCGCGATTACATCTCCATCGCCACGACGCGGCCGGAGACAATGCTCGGCGACGGTGCGGTGGCCGTGTTCACCACGGATGAGCGATATGCGCCCATCGTCGGCAAGCTCTGCGAGATCCCCGTGGGTCCGAAAGAGCACCGCCGCCTGATCCCGATCATCACCGACGAATACCCCGATCCTAATTTCGGTTCGGGCGCGGTAAAGATCACTGGCGCGCATGACTTCAACGACTATCAGGTCGCCAAGCGCGGCGGCATCCCGATGTACCGCCTGATGGACACGCGCGGGCACATGCGCTCCGATGGGGCGCCCTATGCGGAGGCGGCGGCGATCGCCATGGAAGTCGCGCAGGGCAAGCGGGTGCTGAGCGAGGCGGAGGCCGATGCGGTCAACCTCGTCCCCGATCACCTGCGCGGGCTGGATCGGTTCGAGGCGCGTGAGGCGGTTGTGCGTGAGATCACCGAAGAGGGTCTCGCGGTGATGACCGTCGCCACCGATCCGCGCCTTGGCAAGCCGGTGAAAAAGCCCGTCGCCCCGGAAGAAGGCGGCGAGGACCGGACGGAGGAGCTTGTCCCGCTGGTCGAGGCCAAGGCGATCATGCAGCCGTTCGGCGACCGCTCCAAGGTCGTCATCGAGCCGATGCTGACGGACCAGTGGTTTGTCGATGCCGAAAAGGTCGTCGGCCCGGCGCTGGACGCGGTGCGGAACGGCGACATCAAGATCATCCCAGAAAGCGGCGAGAAGACCTATTACCACTGGCTCGAGAACATCGAGCCCTGGTGCATCTCGCGCCAGCTTTGGTGGGGACATCAGATTCCGGTTTGGTATGGGCCAGCATACGACGAAAACCTTAAAGAGCAGCCTTACATAGTCGGAACAGATCAGTCAGTTTGGCATAGTTATCTGGACGAACAGCCGTACTGCGCTGCTGACTTCAAAGACGCCAAAAACCAGATGGACGAATACTATGGTGGTCTCGAAATAGTTGAAGTCGAGAACCAATACGAAGCGATGGTTCGCTCAACGTCTTGTAAACGCGATGAGAAAAACAATCCGCTAGAAGTATTCGTTTGGCGCGACCCCGACGTCCTTGACACATGGTTCTCCTCCGGCCTCTGGACCTTCGGCACGCTCGGTTGGCCGGAGCAGACGGATGAACTGAAACGCTTCCACCCGACCGATGTGTTGATCACCGGGTCCGACATCCTGTTCTTCTGGGTGGCGCGGATGATCATGCAGTCGCTGACCGTGACGGGCGAGATCCCCTTCCACACCGTCTACCTGCACCAGCTCGTCCGCGACGAGAAGGGCAAGAAGATGTCGAAGACCACCGGCAACGTCATCGACCCGCTTGAAATCGTGGACGAATACGGCGCGGATGCGCTGCGCTTCAACAATGCGGCCATGGCCTCCATCGGCGGCGTCTTGAAGATGAGCGTCGAGCGCATCACCGGCTATCGCAACTTCGGCACCAAGCTGTGGAACGCCGCCCGCTTCGCAGAAATGAACGGGGCCTGCGGCTCCGATGGCTCCATCCCTGCGCCGAAAGCCACGCTGAACCGCTGGATCCTCGGCGAGACCGCGAAGGTGCGCGAGGATGTGGACAAGGCGCTGACGGAGTATCGCTTCAACGACGCGGCCAGCGCGCTCTATGGCTTCGTCTGGGGCAAAGTCTGCGACTGGTACCTGGAATTCTCCAAGCCGCTGTTCGACAGTCAGGACGCGGACGTCGTGGCGGAGACGCGGGCGACGATGGCCTGGGTCATCGACCAGTGCCTGATCCTGCTGCACCCGATCATGCCCTTCATCACCGAGGAGCTGTGGAAGGAGACCGGCAGCCGCTCCGAGCTCCTCATGCTGACCAACTGGCCGACCTACGGGTCCGAACTGGTCGATGCGGAGGCCGAGACGGAAATGGGCTGGGTCATCGCGCTGATCGACGGCGTGCGCTCGGCACGGGCGCAGATGCACGTTCCGGCGGGGCTTTATGTGCCGATGCTGGTGACGGGCCTCAGTGACGTCGAGCAAGGGGCGTGGGACCGCAACGAGGTGATGATCAAGCGCCTCGCCCGGATCGAGAGCCTTGAAACCGTGGACGCCTTCCCCAAGGGCTGTGTGACGGTGCCCGTGGGCGGTGCAAGCTTCGGCCTGCCGCTGGCGGACATCATCGACGTCGAGGAGGAAAAAGCGCGGCTGGAGAAGACGCTGGGCAAGCTGGCGAAGGAGCTTGGCGGCTTGCGCGGGCGTCTGAACAACCCGAAGTTCGCAGAGAGCGCCCCGGAGGAGGTGGTCGAGGAGACCAAGGCCAACCTCGCCGCCCGCGAGGCGGAGGAAGCGCAACTCAAGGAAGCGCTGGCGCGTCTGGCCGAGATCGGTTGATCCCGAGGGCGTGCGGGGCACGGCCCCGCGCGTTCTTGTCCGGAGCGCGGGGCACAGCCCCGCCCTACGACCCGTTGGAACAGAGGTCGCCCGGGCGTTTGCCCCCGGGCGGTTCTCTTTCGAGTATTTTCAAAGAGACGAAAGGGGCGGCGGTGCGCAGATGCGCGGACCGGGTCTTGAGGATCGACCGCCTTTGCCGAACGTAAGCCCCGGCCCTACCCGCGCCAGAAGCGGATCGAGAACAGCGTGAAGACGGCCAGCACTTCCAGCCGCCCGGTCAGCATGGCAAAGCTCAGCATCCATTTGGCGGTGTCGTTGACCTCGGCGAAATTGCCGGCCGGGCCGATCTGATCGCCGAGTCCGGGACCGATGTTGCCGATCGCGGTGGCCGCGCCGGAGACGGAGGAGATGAAGTCCATGCCGGTCAGCGACAGGCCGACCGTCAGCAGCCCGAGCGAAACCACGAAGAACACGAAGAAGGACATGACGGAGCTCAGGACCTCGTCGGTCACGGGCATGCCCTGGAACTGGGGCGTGAAGACGCCGTGCGGCGAGTAGATGCGCTTGAGCTGAACCTTCACGGAGGCAAAAAGCAGCTGGTAGCGGAAAATCTTGACCGAGCAGGCGGTCGAACCCGCGCAGCCACCGATCAACCCGATGAAGAAGAACATCATGATCAGGAACGGCCCCCACTGCATGTAATCCACGGATGCGTAGCCGGTGCCGGAAATGATCGACGTGATGTTGAAGAGCGATTCCCGGAAGGCCTGTTCCGGGTGATGCGGAAAGATCCACAGGAGGGCGCAGGAGGCCACCACCACGAGCACCAGGATGGTCATCAGGAAGACCTGAACCTGCGTGTCCTGCAGGAGCGGCCTCGGGTGACCGGCCACGAACTGCACGTAACGCACGAAGGGCAGAGCGGCGAGAACCATGAACACCGAGGCGACATATTCCGCCGGGCCGGAAAACGTGCCGAAGGACGCGTCGTAATTGGCGAAGCCGCCGGTGGAGAGGGTGGTGAGCGCGTGCACGGAGGCGTCGAAGGCGTTCATGCCGCAAAGCAGGTAAGCGCCGGCACAGAGCAGCGTGAGCGAGACGTAGATGGTCGAGATCGACGAGGATATCTGGGTCGCCCGGGGCAGGATCTTGCCCATGGTTTCGAAGGCTTCGGAGCGGAAAATCTGCATGCCGCCGACCCGCAGCTCTGGCAGGAAGACCATGGCGACGACGATGATCCCGATCCCGCCGAGCCATTGCAGCAGGCCGCGCCAGAGCAGGATGCCCTTGGGCAGGTGTTCGAGGCCGGTGAGGACGGTTGAGCCGGTGGTCGTCAGGCCGGACATCGCCTCGAAATAGGCATCGGTGAAGCTCGACTGCGTAGCCCCGAGCATCAGCGGCAGACCTCCAAAAAGAGGCAGGGCGGCCCAGACTGCCACGGTCAGCAGGAAGGTCTGCTGGATGGTAAGCCCCTCTTTGACCGCATTGCGGCAGGCCAGCGCGGTCAACCCGCCGACGAGGATCGTGATGACACCGCTTTCGAAGAACACAGTCCAGTGGCCCTTGCCTTCGGCGAGGTCAACGAGCATGGGCAGGAACATGGTTCCGCCCAGACAGGCGACCAGCAGGCCGATCACATAGGCGACAGGGCGGATATCGAACATGCGCAAAGGCTTGGCCCCGCTGCGCGCGGCTGTCAAGCGGCCATGGGGACTGGCCTCTTCGGAGGGAGGCGGCGGCCGGACGGTGAGATGACGTTCCGCCTGAAACCGGTCACCGCTGCCGCTGTGCTCAGTTCAGCAAGTCTCGGAACACATGCGGCAGAATATCGTCCCGGTCGAGGCCCATGGCCTCCAGTTGCGCATCGGTCGCGGCTTCCAGTGCGATGATCTCGCGCAGGCGTGCCCGGCGCAACTGGCCCGGGTTGAAGCCGAATCCGATCGTGGAGAAGTAGCGGTCTATCTTCGTCGCGAGGGAGCCGTGCCCCATGGCGATCTGTACATTGTGTCGCGGCATTTCGGAAACCTCCGGTCAGAGACATCAGACTTCGGTTTCCTCCCATTGCGGGCAGCATGGCACACAGGCGTTAACAAGTCTGCGAAACCGGCGATCACGATTTGCATGCCGGGCCGCATTGCACAAAAAAGCGCCCGCCGACGGGCGGGCGCTTGTCTGAGGTCACACCAAGCCGGTCTCAACCGACGTGGAACAGGGTGGAAAACAGCTTCGGATCAAGGCTTTCGGCTGCAAAGAGCGTGCCTTCGGTCAGGACGGAAACGGCGTCGTGCGAATGCAGGCTCTCCTGGTGCGAGGCGACCACCCGGTAATCCCCGATCCGCGGATCGTTCTGGCACGCCTCCGCGAACAGCCGCGCCGCGTCCTCTACGAAAATCGGATTGGCGGCGTTCAACTCGGCAAAGGCCTGCTCGTCCTCACGCTTCACCATCACCTGCGTCTCGGTCGGCACCGCGTCGCGGCACATCTCGATCAGGTCCTCGAACCACAGGCACTTGCCGTCCCGCACCTCGACCGAGATCCGTGCGACGGAGCGCTGCGAATGCGGCGTAGCCAGTTGCCCGCGTGTGCGGCGGGCATGCTCCGAAAGTTCCAGCGAGCAGGGGCAGGTCGACGAATATACGTAATCAAGGTGCATCATCTTGCGGCGCACGCCGTCCACTTCCACCAGTTCCAGCGCGATGTCGTAGTACTGGTATCCGGTAAGACCAGAGCGCAGCGATTCGACCTTCATCGGGAAGGAAAACCGCATGTTGATCCGGGCGTCGAAGCTCTCCAGGTCGCTCTTGTAGTCGTCGAGGGCCGCCTCGATCACCTCGAAGCTGAAAGTCTTGTCCGCGTGGGCATAGAACGAGCGCATGATGCGGCTCATGTTGATGCCCTTCTTGTCCGCGTCGAGGCTCACCGTGCCGGTCACGGAGGTTTCCAGCGTCAAATCGCCATTGTCGCGGGTGTGGTACTGGATCGGCAGGCGGAAGTTGGAAATACCGACGTGCTGAATCGCCCGGTTCGCGCCCTTGATCAGCGAGGACGGCCCGTTTTGAAGGTCCGGCAGGGTGTCCTTGTACGCGCTGTCGACCTCGAATTCTTCCGGATATGCCCGGCGCAGCGCCGGGTACGAGTCAGGCGCGAGATCAAGCAGCCGGGTCACGGAGGGATCGAGATCGCGCAGCTCCGCGCGCTCCTTGCCCTCGGCCCAGAGCCGCAGCAGCGCCAGCGCCGCCTCTGCCTCCGCCCGGCTGGGTTTCCGGTCTATTTCCGGCGTATGCATATTCATGGGGGAACCCCCTCGCCCTAAGTCAGTCATGTCATAAGATAGGAGTGGCCAAAGGCATTTTCCAATCTCGTCCTGACATACGCCTTAAACGACGTCTCGGTTCACAAATAGTGCCCGGCGCGGTCATGTTTCCGCGTCCGGGCAGATCAATGCGGCTCAGGCCGCGTCCAGCGCCTGCAGGATGTCGCTCAACAGGTCCTGCACATCCTCGAGCCCGACCGACAGACGGACCAGGCCGGGTGTGATGCCGAGCGTGTCCTTCTGCTCCTGCGGCAGGCGCTGGTGCGTGGTGGTGGCCGGGTGCGTGGCGATGGACTTGGCGTCGGCGAAGTTGTTGGAGATGAGGATGGTCTCCAACGCGTTCAGCACGCGGAAACAGGCCTCCTTGCCACCCTTGACGTCGAAGGTCAGCACGGTGCCGCCTGCTTCCGCCTGCCGTTTCGCCAGATCGCACTGGGGATGCGCTGCGTGTGTCGGGTAGCGCACGGCGTTGAGCTTGGGATGGCCGCTCAACGCCTCGGCCAGCGTCAGCGCACCCGCAGCTTGCGCGCGGACGCGCAGTTCAAGCGTCTCCAGAGCCTTGAGGTGCGTCCATGCGGTAAAAGGGTTCATCGCGCCGCCGGTATGCTTCATGTAGGCTTCGACCGGACCGCGGATGATCTCCTTCGGTCCGCAGATCAGCCCGCCGAGCATCCGCCCCTGCCCGTCCACGTGTTTCGTCGTCGAGATGATGCAAAGGTCCGCGCCGCAGTCCTTGGCGTAGGAAAACACGGGCGTCGCCATGGCGTCATCGACGAGGACCAGCGCGCCGACCTTGTGGGCCGCCTCGCAAACATGTTTGAGGTCAATGACTTCCAGCGTCGGGTTCGAAATGGACTCGAGAAAGACCAACCGCGTGTCGTCGCGCAGCGCCGCATCCCATGCGGCGTTGTCGGTGCCATCGACGAGCGTGATCTCCACCCCGAACCGGCGCAGGACGTCCTCCAGCACATAAAGACAGGAGCCGAACAGTGCCCGCGAGGCCACCACGTGGTCCCCGGCCTTGAGCAGCGACATCAGCGCCCCGTTGACGGCCGCCATGCCGGAGGCACAGGCAAAGCCGTCCTCGAAACCCAGGTAGCCGCTCAGACGGTCTTCGAACATCCGCATGGTGGGGTTGCCGTAGCGGGCGTAGATGAATTCGTCCTCGCCCGCCTTGATGAACCGCGCCTCCGCCGCTTCGGCGGTGTCGTAGACGAAACCCTGTGTCAGGAATACGGCTTCCGAAACCTCGTTCCACTGGCTGCGCCTGCTGCCACCGTGCACCAGCTGCGTGCGGCGGCTCGTCTTGCCCTTCTCGCTCATGTCCATTCTCCTCGGCCTCTGCGCCGAATAAAAAAGCCCCGATCGCGGTCAAGCGAAAGGAGCCCTTCGTCTGACCTCTTTAGCGGTTTTCTGAAACGTCGGCCTTATGCCCCGTTCCGTGGCCCGCAATCCGGTAACAAATCGCCACTGCGTCGCGATTATGCCTGTTGGCGCCTGAAATCAAGGGTGTTGCGCGGCAAAATCCGGGGCGTCACGCAGCAGTAACAAATGCTTCACGAAACCATTGCAGCCTTGTGGGACACGGAACCCACAAGATGTAGTGGACCCAGACCATGCCCCTACTACGCGTCACCACCAGCGAGACCGGCCCGGCTCTGCACGGCGCCAGCGCTCCGCTGCTGCCCAGCCTGCGCCGCGCGCTACAGTCCGACGCCGGGCCCGTCACCGTCATGATCCATGGTTACAAGTACCTGCCGGGCGATCCGCTGCATTGCCCGTTCATCGGTATCCTGGCCCGCACGCCCGACCGGCCCGGCGGGCGCGTGCTCAGCTGGCCCCGCCATCTCGGCCTGCGCGGTCAACAGGGCGAGGGCCTCGGGATCAGCTTTGGCTGGGCCGCGCGCGGGTCGATCCGCACGGCATGGCAGGCCGCCGACGCCGCGGGCGCGGATCTCGCCCGCTTGCTCGCGCAGGTGCGTCAACTCGCTCCAGCCCGCCCGGTGCACGTCGTCGGCCACTCGCTCGGCGCACGCGTCGCGCTTTCGGCGATCCGCCGGTGCCTACCTGGAACCCTGCGCACGGCCATCCTGCTGGCGGGCGCCGAGTTCCAGTCCACCGCCCGCGCCGCGCTCGATGCGGGCGGTCCGGAGTTGCGCCTGCTCAACGTCACCAGTCGCGAGAACGACGTGTTCGATTTCCTTCTGGAGTGTTGCGTTCCCGCCCCCGCCCGGGGCGAGCGCATGCTCGGCTACGGCGCCCTGCGCCATCCGCGCCTTGCCACGGTGCAACTGGATGATCCCGTCTGCCTCGCCGCGCTGCGCGGCCTCGGCTTTCCCGTGGCACCGCCGCTGCGCCGGGTGTGCCACTGGTCGCCCTACCTGCGTCCCGGCGTCTTTCCGCTCTACCGCGCGGTGATGCGCGAGCGTCTTGACTGGGACACGCTCAAGGGCGCCCTGCCCGCACAACCCATGCCGCGCTGGTCGGCGCTGCACCCGTTCCGCTCGGGGTCCGTGCCGGACTATCTCGCACAAAGCCGCGCAATCGGGCAGATTTGATACGCGCGGGCCGCGCCGCCTGTTGCCTTTCCCCCTCGCCGCAAGACATCATCGGATCACAGGCGAAAAGGGCAAAGCGCATATGGATTCCTTCCTCCTCGAAGCATCTGTCTTCCTGGCTGCGGCAGTCATCGCGGTGCCCGTCGCCGCGCGGTTGGGGCTGGGGTCCGTGCTCGGCTATCTCATCGCGGGGCTGATCATCGGCCCGGGCCTCGGGCTCGTCGCCGACACGGAAGATCTGCGCCACTTCGCGGAATTCGGCGTGGTGATGATGCTGTTCCTGATCGGTCTCGAACTGGAGCCGCGCGCGCTCTGGGACATGCGGCACCGGCTGATCGGCATGGGGGGCCTGCAGATCACGATGACCATGACGTTGGTCTTCATCGCCTGCACAGCGCTCGGAATGCTCTGGCAGACGGCACTGGCCGTGGGCATGATCCTCGCCCTGTCCTCCACCGCCATCGTGCTGCAGACGCTCACGGAAAAGGGCCTGATCCAGACCAACGGCGGGCGGGCCACCTTCTCGGTGCTGCTGACACAGGACATTGCGGTCATTCCGATGCTGATCGCCCTGCCCCTGCTCGCCACGATCCCGTCGATCACCGCGAACCCGGACGGGTCCATCAACCGGCCGAGCCTCGAAGACACGGCGCATCACAGCCTGTCGCTGGTCGAGGGCCTTCCGGGCTGGGCGGTGGCGCTGGTCACGCTTTGCGCGGTCGCCGCGATCATCCTTGGCGGCATCTACGGCGCCCGTCCGCTGTTCCGGTTCATCCACGCGTCACGCCTGCCGGAGATGTTCACCGCCGTGGCGCTGCTCATCGTGTGCGGCATCGGGGCGCTGATGATGCTGGTGGGGCTCTCCCCGGCGCTCGGCACCTTTCTCGCGGGCGTGGTTCTGGCCAACTCCGAGTTCCGCCACGAGCTGGAATCGGACATCGAACCGTTCAAGGGCCTGCTGCTCGGGCTGTTTTTCATCACCGTCGGCGCGGGCATCGACGTCGAAGCCTTCGGCCGAGAGCCGTTCACCATCCTGGGCCTTGCCCTCGGTGTGATCGTGCTGAAGGGCGCGGTGCTCTACGTGCTTGGCATGATTTTCAAGCTCCGGCGGCGCGGGCGCTGGCTGTTCACGCTCGGCCTCGCGCAGGCCGGGGAATTCGGTTTCGTGCTGATTTCCTTCGCCTTTCAGCAACAGGTGCTCACGCAACGCCTGTCGGACCGGCTGCTGCTGATCGTGGCGCTGTCGATGCTGATCACGCCGCTGCTGTTCCTGCTCTTCGACTGGCTGGAGAAGCGGCTGGAGACCGCCACGGAGACCATCGAGGACGACGAGATCGACGAACAGGGGCCGGTGATCATCGCCGGAATCGGTCGGTTCGGGCAATTGGTCTACCGGCTGCTGCAAAGCGCGGGCAAGAAGGCGGTGGTCATCGACCGTGACATGCAGACCATCCAGATGATGCGGGCGCTGGGGTACAAGGGCTTCTTCGGCGATCCGACGCGGCCGGAACTGCTGCACGCGGCGGGGATCGACTCGGCGCGGGTGCTGGTGGTGGCGCTGGACGATCCCAAGCAGGTGAACAGGCTGGTCGCCTACGCCCGGCGCATCCGCCCCGACCTGCATATCGTGGCGCGGGCGCGGGACCGGACGCATGTGTACCAGCTTTATCAGGCGGGTGCGGATGACATCGTGCGCGAACTCTTCGACAGCGCGCTGCGTGCGGGGCGATACGTGCTCGAGAACATCGGGATGAGCGAATACGAAGCGGCCATCGCGCAGGAGACCTTCTTCCACGAGGACCGGCGAAACATCCGCGAGCTTGCTTCCCTGTGGGACCCGAAGAAGACGGCGGCGGAGAATCCTGCCTACATGGCGCGGGCGCACGAGCTGGAGAAGGAACTCGAGCGCAAGCTGTTCGAGACGCTGGAAGCGCGGGCGCGGAAGGACGACGCAGCCTGAGGGATTTCGCCCCGCTGCGCGGGACGACTCGCGCGGTTGCGGCGCAACCGCGGACAGGGCTCCGCCCTCGCCCCTGCGGGGCTCACCCGCGGTATTTGGGGACCAAAGAAGACGGGACGTCAGACTGCAATGAAATCGGTCTGAAATAATAAAAGGGCCGCCCGGAGGCGACCCCTGACAGTGTTGTCTCTTGCGCGGCTCAGGCGGCGCGCAGGTCCAGCACGTCGCCGACCTGCTTGGCCGCCGCGACCTCGTCGCCACCGGAAACCGCGGCCACTTCGCGGGTCAGCCGCTCGAGCGCGGCCTCGTAGAGCTGACGCTCCGAGTAGCTCTGCTCGCGCTGGTCGTCGGCGCGGTGCAGGTCGCGCACCACCTCGGCGATGGCGATCAGATCGCCGGAGTTGATCTTCTGCTCGTACTCCTGGGCGCGGCGGGACCACATGGCCCGCTTGACCTTCGCCTTGCCCTTGAGCGTCTTCATAGCCTGATCCACCACGTCCGGGGAGCTGAGCGAGCGCATGCCGACCTCGGTTGCCTTGTGCGTCGGCACCCGCAGGGTCATCTTGTCTTTCTCGAAGGAGATCACGAACAGCTCCAGCTGGATGCCGGCGATCTCCTGCTCTTCGATGTTGACGATCTGGCCGACGCCGTGCGCCGGGTAGACCACGTAATCGTTCGGACGGAATTCGGATTTCTTGGCTTTGCTCATTTACGTCGCATCCTCGCAACTGTGCACAGGCGACAAAAAGAGCGATCGGAAACTACTGCGCTTCCGGTCACCCGTTATATCGCTGTCTGATTACGCGCTAAACTGCACCGCAGCCCGGCACCCTGTGCTATTCGGTTCCACTTGTAGACGAAGTATAACACAAAATCGGGGCCACTGGTAGCGGTGACAATTTTGGCGTTATGTTCAATCTTTACAAGATTGTAGGAAGTTTTCCTCACCCTGCGCGACCGGCGCGGGCGCGAATCGCTCAGCCGCCTTCGCCGGGGGCTTCGGAGAAATACTTGTTCAGCTTGTCGGTCTCGCCGTCACGCTCTTCCGCCTCGGGGAGCTGGTCCTTCTTGGTGATGATGACCGGCCACATTTCCGAGTACTTGCGGTTGAACTCCACCCATTTGTCCATGTCCGGCTCGGTGTCCGGACGGATGGCGTCGGCGGGGCATTCCGGCTCGCAGACGCCGCAGTCGATGCATTCATCGGGGTGGATCACCAGCATGTTCTCCCCCTCGTAGAAGCAATCCACGGGGCAGACTTCGACGCAGTCGGTGTATTTGCAGGCGATGCAGTTGTCGATGACGACATAGGTCATGGGTGTCTCATCCGTTTTCAGCGGTCCGGCGTCTAGCTAGACCAGCCCGCAGGATCATTCAAGCGCCCCACCGCGATCAAGATCGAGTTTCCTGCGATCCCGCTTCGTCGGACGCGCATTGCCTTCCAGACGCCGGATTGGCGGAATATCCGTCTCGTCCCGGGGCTTTGGTGGATCAAGGTCCTCGTAGAGGCCCTGCGCTTCCGGCGCGGGGCCGCGGCGCTCGCCCAGGGCGACGACCTTTATCACCCGCACGTCGCGGTCCTTGCGGAAGGTCAGCACGTCACCGGGCGCAACGCAGAACGCCGGTTTCGCAACCGGCGTTCCGTTGACCCGGCAGTGCCCGGCGCCGACCTCCTTTGCGGCCAGCGTGCGCGTCTTGAAGAAACGCGCATGCCAGAGCCACTTGTCGAGGCGGAGCTTGCCGGGGGTGTCGGTCACCTACTGCTTGTCCTTCAGTCCCATGAGGGCCGCGGCGAAGGGGTTGTCCGGGTCGATCCGGTCCTTCTTCTGCGGGCGGGATTCATAGGTCTTGGGGCCACGGTCGCCGCGGTCGTTGCGGTCCCCTTTCGGGCCGCCCTTGCCTTTCGGACCGCCCTTGCCGCGCGGCTTGCCGCCACCGGCATTGCGCGGACGGCCTTCGCCTTCGCTCCGGCCCTGTCCCTGACCCTGCCCGTCCCGGCGTTGGCGATTGCCGCCGCCACCGGCGCGGCGCTCGCCCCGGTTGCCGCGATTGCCGCCCCAAGTGAAGGTATAGAATACCTCCATCTCGGCGCCAGCCACGGCAGCATCCGGCGCGGTGCCGGGGGTGAGTTCCTCGGCCGGGGTTTCGGCGATGACATTCTCGTTGGAGGCCGCATCGGTGGTCTGTGCCGGTTCCGTGGAAATCGGCGCCTCGCCCTCGTCTTCGAGCTTGGCGACCGGCTCGGCCACATCCGCGGGCGTGGGGTTCTCGGCGGCCCCCGGCTCCAGTGTCGGTGGGGTCTCGGCGGCCACGTCCATCACCGGCGTGTCCTCGGCAACGATCTCCGCCTCAACCTGCTCGCCGGTTTCCGGCTGCACCACGGCGTCGACGGCTTTGACCTTCGTGCGCTCGCCCTTCTCTGCCTTGTAGCCAAGACCGCCCATCAGGTCGGCGAACTGCTCCAGCGTCATGCCGGTGATCGAGAGCATGTCCGCCTTGGCCTCGAAACCGCTGCGGCTGTCCTCGGAGCGGATCATGTCCGCGAGACGCTCCAGCATGTCGATGCGGATCGCCCGCTGGCCCGCCTTGCGGTAGCCCGCCAGCGTGTAGTGCTGCTCCGGCACCTCGGCGAGGTTCGGCACGGTGACGAGGCCCGGGGGCGGTGCCTCGGGGAATTCGTCCAGACCGTTCGCAAGCGACCACAGCACCAGACGCAGGCGCGTCGGGGCGGGCTTGAGCAGCAGCGGCATGAAGATGGTATACTGGCCAAAGCGCACACCGTGCTTGCGCAGCGCACCACGGGCATCCTGATCGAGCGATTTGACCTCGTCGGCCACGTCGGCACGCGGGATCACGCCCATGCCCTCGACAAGGCGGAAGGCAAAGCCGCGGGCGAGCCCGGTCAGGGTCTCGTCATCGCGCAGCTTGAGCAGCGGCTCGAAGCTCGCGGCGATCTTGCGGTCGATGAAATGCTGGAGGCGACGCTCGACCTTCTGGGCCACATCGGCCCCGGCCTCCTCGTCGACGAAGGCGACCACGCGCGGCTTGAGCGGATCGTCGCCCTTCGCCAGCTTGCCCACCGCCTCGGTGCCCCACATCAGGCCACCCTGCTCGGTGAAATCCAGCTCCGTGTCCGGCGCGTTGTAGAGCCGGTCCGCCCGCAGGTGGAAATGCGGCGCCAGCGCCTGCAGGGACGCCGCCTTGAGCGTCTTGGCCTCCTGGCCGGTCGCATCCTTGTCCTGGCGGAACCGGAACCCTTCGAGTTTCCCGACGAATTCGCCTTCGACGGTCACTTCACCCTTGTCATTCACTTCGGCCAAAAGGGCCTCCTTCTGTTTCAACCGGCGAAGCAGCACGCTGGTCCGCCGGTCTACAAATCTCTGCGTCAGAGCCGCATGCAGGGCATCCGACAGGCTGTCTTCTACAGCGCGGGTCGCCTCGCGCCAATGGCTTTCGTCACGCACCCAGCCGCGCCGCTGCGCCACGTAGGTCCAGGTGCGGATATAGGCGAGACGTTTCGACAATGTGTCAATATCGCCATCCGTCCGGTCGATCCGCTTGAGCTGGCGGGCCATGAAGTCGTCCGGGACCTTACCCGTTTCGTGCAGGTGCTGAAAGATAACCTGCAACAGGCCCGCATGTTCCGCAGGCGAGATTCCGCGAAAGTCCGGGATTCGGCACACATCCCACAGAAGTTGCACGGATTGTGGGCTGCTCGCGCGTGCGCGGACTTCCGCCTCGGAGGCCAGCGCCCGAAGTGCCCGCAGGTCGTCCGCCTCTCGGGCCTTCATCAGGGTTTCGTGATCGGGGCTTTCATCGAGGCTGCGGTCGAGCGCGTCGATGCTGCCGAAATTCAGCACCGGGTTGCGCCAGTTCAGCTTCTTGAGCGGCGTGAAGGAGTGGTTGCAGATGGCATCGACCCACTCGTCCGGGATCTGGCCCGCGTCGCCTGTCGTGCCGAAGGTTCCGTTGCTCATGCCGCGCCCGGCCCGCCCGGCGATCTGCGCCAGTTCGTTGGGCATCAGGGTCCGCATCCGCCGCCCGTCGAACTTGGTCAGCCCGCTGAACGCCACATGGTCGATATCGAGATTAAGCCCCATGCCGATGGCGTCCGTGGCGACGAGGTAATCGACCTCGCCATTCTGGTACATGGCGACCTGCGCGTTGCGGGTGCGCGGGCTCAAGGCGCCCATCACCACCGCGGCGCCGCCCTTCTGGCGCTTGAGCAGTTCCGCGATGGCATAAACATTATCCACAGAAAAGCCCACAATCGCCGTCCGTGGCGGCATCCGGCTTATCTTTTTCGAACCTGTATAGACAAGCTGGCTCATGCGCTCCCGGCGGATGAACTCCACCCCCGGAACCAGCTGCGCAATCGGGCCGCGCATGGTGTCGGAGCCCATGAACAGCGTCTCATGCGTGCCCCGTATCCGCATCAGCCGGTCGGTGAACACATGCCCGCGCTCCGGATCGGCGCAGAGCTGGATTTCGTCCACGCCGACGAAATCCGCGCCCATGCCCTCCGGCATCGCCTCCACGGTGCAGACCCAGTATTGCGTCCGCGCCGGCACGATCCGCTCCTCGCCGGTGACCAGCGCCACAACCGAAGGGCCGCGCACCGCGACGATCCTGTCATAGACCTCCCGCGCCAGCAGCCGCAAAGGCAGGCCGATGATGCCCGAGCGATAGCCGAGCATGCGGTCGATGGCATAATGGGTCTTGCCGGTGTTGGTCGGACCGAGGATGGCCGCGATCCGTGCGCTCATGGCCATGGGGCCGCCTTTTCCTATCGGGTGTTCGTGCCCTCCTCAGAGGGTAACGCCCTTCACGTCGACTTCCAGCCGCTTCAGCGCCGAGAGGATGTCCTCATCGTGCGGCCTGAGTTCCAGTACCCTCTGATAGGCCTCATAGGCAAGGACCGGATGGCCAAGTTGCTCCTGCACCGCCCCGACCCCGCGCAAGGCCCCGAAATGGTGCGGATTGAGCGCCAGAACGTGTTCCAGCGCATCCATCGCCGGCCCCAGCTGCTCGGAGCGGTAATAGGCGAGTCCCAGCCCGTGCCAGCCTTCCGCGAAGTCAGGCGCATGGTCGGTCAGCGCGCGAAAATGCTCGGCCGCCTCGTCGAACTTGCCGGTTTCCAGCGCATTGCGCCCGCGCCGAAGCAGCAGGTCCATCGCAGGTGAGCCGGATTTCGACCACTCGTCAATGAGTTGCGTCTCAAGCCGCTGTGCCGCCGTGGCGTCCTCGGCTTGGCTGAGTTCCTGCATCAGTTGTTCGGCGCGGGATTCCGCCCATGCAACCTGTGGTAGGGAAAACATGACTAGGGCCAGAAACGACGCAAGGGTAGATTTGAAGTCCATTGTGCCTACGCTCATAGTGTGTCCGCAATGTAGCGTCTGCGCCGGACAATGCCAGCGCACGAAACCGAGAGGAACACCATGAGCGACACTTTGAATACCGCTGTTGCGGCTCTGAACGAAAAACTGGACGGCCAGGGCTTCGATGGCACGGCCAAGTTCGTTCTCGATCCGGACGGCAGCCTGATGATCGATTCGGATGGAGCCCGGGTCGGCGATGACGACGCGGACGTGACGCTCACCGCCGAGACCGAGACCTTCCAGCAGATCTTCGAGGGCGAACTGAACCCGACCAACGCCTTCATGGCCGGGAAACTCACGATTGACGGCGACATGGGCGCGGCCATGCGCCTCGCCACATTGCTGGGATGACCTGATGCTGACACCTGCCCCGTTCCATGCCGATCTTGCCGAAGGCCCCATGGGCGCACGCGCCTGGTGGATCACCGCCACCGACGGGCTGCGCCTGCGCGTGGCCCATTACCCGGCAAACGGCACGGAGCGGGGCACGGTGCTGCTCTTTCCCGGGCGCACCGAATATGTCGAGAAATACGGCCGCACCGCCGCCGCCCTGGCGGTGGCGGGCTATCACACGCTGGCCATCGACTGGCGCGGTCAGGGGCTTGCGGACCGGATGCTGGACGACCGGCGGACCGGGCATGTCCACGTCTTCGAGGACTATCAGAAGGACGTCGCCGCGATCCTCCACGTCGCTGCCGAATTGCACCTGCCGCAGCCGATGCATGTCATCGGCCATTCCATGGGCGGCTGCATCGGGCTGCGCGCCGTGATGGACGGATTGCCCGTCGCGTCCGCCGTCTTCACCGGGCCGATGTGGGGCATCCGCATCGCCGAGCCGCTGCGGCCCGCCGCCTGGGCGCTGTCCTGGAGCAGCCGCCAGGTCGGCCTGTCGCACCATTACACCCCCGGTACCGGCATCGACAGTTACGTCGCCTCGGCGCCCTTCGAGGACAACCTGCTGACCACCGATCCGGAAATGTGGGACTACATGCGCAGGCAGGTGCTGGCGCAGCCGGAATTGCAGTTGGGCGGCCCCTCACTCGGCTGGCTGCACGAGTCGCTGCGCGAGACCCGGATGCTCGCCCGCCGCCCCTCGCCCACGCTGCCCTGCCTGACCTTCCTCGGCACCAACGAACGCATCGTCGACGTGCCCCGCATCCGCGAGCGCATGGCGCATTGGCCGGGCGGCAAGCTGGTGATGGTCGAGAACGGCGAGCACGAGGTCCTCATGGAGGGCGCGGCGCAGCGCAAATCCATCCATGACCAGATGATCGCGCTGTTCGACAGCGCCTCTGCCAGGCAAGCGTTGACCGCCTGAGCGCCGCCGCTATCTGCCGGGAATGGCCGATCCGCTCCTTACCTTCACAGACCGCGGCATCTACTGTCCGCGCGGCGATTTCTTCATCGACCCGTGGCGGCCGGTCCCCCGTGCGCTGATAACGCACGGCCATTCCGATCACGCCCGTCCGGGCCATGGATCGTACCTCGCCACGCATCAGAGCCTTCCCGTAATCCGCCACCGGCTAGGCGATATCTCCTCCGAAGGCATCGCCTACGGCGAAACCCGCGACATCGGCGGCGTGTCGGTCTCCTTTCATCCGGCTGGCCACATCCCCGGCTCCGCGCAGGTTCGGGTGGAACACAAGGGGGAGGTCTGGGTCGTCTCCGGCGACTACAAGACCACGCCGGACGGGCTCTGCGAGGCTTTCGAGCCGGTGAGATGCCAGCATTTCATCACCGAATGCACCTTCGGCCTGCCGGTGTTCAAATGGCGGCCACAGGAGGAGGTCGCGGAAGAGATCAATGGCTGGTGGGCGACACAGGCCGCGGCAGGCGGCTTTGCCCTGCTCGGTGCCTACTCCCTCGGCAAGGCGCAGCGGCTCTTGCACATGCTCGACGCCTCCATCGGCCCGATCCTGACGCACGGCGCGGTGGAGGCCACCAATGCCATCCTGCGCGGCCAGGGCTATGACCTGCCCGACACGATTCATGTCACCCCGGACCTCGATGTGAAAGCGCACGCCGGGGCGCTGGTCCTCGCGCCGCCCTCCGCCTTGGGAAGCCAATGGGCACGGCGGTTCCGCAATGCCTCCACCGGCTTCGCCTCCGGCTGGATGCGCCTGCGTGGGGTGCGGCGGCGGCGGGGTATGGATCGCGGGTTTGTCGTCTCGGATCACGCGGATTGGGACGGGCTCCTCTCTGCGATCCGGGAGACCGGCGCAGAAAACATATATCCAACACATGGTTACACGGAAATTTTCGCGCGATACCTGACA
This sequence comes from Tropicibacter sp. S64, assembly GCF_049803835.1. Lineage (NCBI taxonomy): Bacteria > Pseudomonadati > Pseudomonadota > Alphaproteobacteria > Rhodobacterales > Roseobacteraceae > Tropicibacter > Tropicibacter sp. S64. Next base: position 460,912 of record NZ_JBNAGK010000002.1, read on the forward strand.
GAATCGGGCTACACCGCCCGCGTGGTACCCACCGAATTCGGCGGTGAGGATGCCGGGGACGAGGCGGCATGAAGGACTTCGCCGCGCTCTTCACCCGGCTTGACCAGACCACGAAAACCTCCGTGAAAACAGAGGCTTTGGCGGCGTTCTTCAAACAGGCATCCGACGAGGACAAGCTCTGGTGCATCGCGCTGTTCTCCGGTCGCCGCCCGAAACGCGCTGTCACCACGACGCAGCTGCGGGATTGGGCGGCGGAACAGGCGGGCGTGCCGCTGTGGCTGCTGGAGGAAAGCTATCCCATCGTCGGCGACCTTGCGGAGACCATCGCGCTGCTCCTGCCCGAAACCGACGTCGAGACTGACAGGGGTTTATCCTTCTGGATCAACGAACTGCGCGCGCTTTCTCAGGTTGATCAGGACGCCCGGAAACCGCGCATCCTCGCCGCCTGGGACCAACTCGACGCCACGCAACGCTTCCTCTTCAACAAGCTCATCACCGGTGGCTTTCGCATCGGGGTGAGCCAGAAACTGATGACCCGCGCTCTCGCACAGGCTACCGGGCAAGACGAGGCCACGCTTGCGCTGAAGCTCATGGGCGGCTGGACGCCCGAGACCACCAGTTTTCACGCGCTGATCGAGGCAGACGACCCGCAGGCCGACGCCAGCCGCCCCTATCCCTTTTACCTCGCCCACCAACTCGAAGGTGCGCCCGAGGATCTCGGCCCGGCCGAGGACTGGCAGGCGGAGTGGAAATGGGACGGCATACGGGGGCAATTGATCCTGCGGGATGGGAAGCATCACCTTTGGTCGCGGGGCGAAGAACTGATCACCGACCGCTTCCCTGAACTCGCCCGCGCTGTCGATTTCCTGCCGCCCGGCACGGTGATCGACGGCGAGATCGTGACATGGGACGGGACCGCACCGATGGGCTTTTCGACGCTGCAACCGCGCATCGGGCGCAAGACCGTGCCGAAAAAGCTGCTGAAGGAGGCCCCGGTGATCCTGCTCGCCTACGACCTGCTCGAAGACAAGGGCGAAGACATCCGCGAAAGACCGCTGAAAGACCGCCGCGCCCGGCTCGATGCGCTCCTCACCGCCTTGCCGCAGGAGGCCGCCGTCCGCCCCTCACCCGTCATCCCTATCGACGACTGGCAAAGCCTCGTGCAGACCCGCGCAAATGCCCGCGATGCGAAGGCCGAGGGGCTGATGCTCAAACGCCTTTCAAGCCCCTACCAGATCGGCCGCAAGAAGGGTGACTGGTGGAAGTGGAAACTCGATCCGCTGAGCATCGACGCAGTGATGATCTATGCCCAACAGGGCCATGGCCGCCGGGCGAACCTGTTCACCGATTTCACCTTCGCCGTCTGGAAGGGCAACGAACTGGTGCCGTTCACCAAGGCCTACTCCGGCCTGACAGACGAGGAATTCAACCGGATCACGGCCTGGGTCCGCAAGAACACGCTGCAACGCTTCGGCCCGGTGCGGCAGGTGCGCCCCGAGCACGTCTTCGAGATCGCCTTCGAAGGCATCCAGGCCAGCCCCCGCCACAAGAGCGGCATCGCCCTGCGCTTTCCCCGCATGGCTCGTTGGCGCCACGACAAGACGCCGCAGGAGGCCAACACGCTCGCCGATCTGCAACAGATGCTGGACCTCTACGGCTGACGCCGGTTTCGCTCTTTGCTGCACTGCAAAATCGGTCCATATTGCGACAAGACCCTCCCGCCGGAAGAAGACCATGGTCCTGCGCGCTGCCCTGACGAGCCTCGTTTTCCTTGCCCTGCCGGGGATCGCCCCGGCCCAGTCCGCCCGGCTGGACACACATGGCGAGATCGCCGTCAGCGCACACTCCTATGCCCCCGACAATGGCATCGGCAAGGTCGACCTGACCTTTGCATTCCCGCTGACCCGGGGCGGGCGGCTCGGCGCGGAAATCGGGACCTACATGTTCGTCCTGCCGCAAAAGCGCCCGCATGAAACCTACGTCAGCCTGACCTGGGACAACCGCTGGCGCCTCGGCGTGGTGCGGCCGGCCTATGATTTCGTTCTGCCCTCGGTCTTCGAGGAGGCCGCGCCGCTGCTCGCCTACGAGCGCGCCGAATACGCCCGCGCCTACACCACCACCACCGCGATGCGGCAGGGGGCGGTGCCCTGGGGGCTGTCCTATACCGACGACCGGGAGCCTTTCGGCTGGGCAGTCTCGCTGCATCACGCCTCCAAGGGCGGGTTCTCCAGTGCGTCGGTGGCGGCGCGGTGGCAGACCGGGCCGTGGCACCTGGCGGCGGCGGCGGAGGGCATCTGGGACGTCTCCGGCGGGTATGACGGCACGAACGCGAAACTCGGCGTGACTTATGTTCAGGACCGCTGGTCGCTCGGGCTCGCCTGGTTGCACCCGGAGGCGGAGAACCTTCCCGATGCCCTGGCCCTGACCGGCACGGTCGCGGTATCGCAGAAACTGTCCCTGTCCGCGTTCGGCGAATTCACCGAAGGAGGCCGCGACGATGCCTACGGTGTCGCGGCACAATACGCCCTGACCGACCGCGCATCCCTGTCCCTTGCCGCGACGCAATGGCGGGACGAAGGCGGGGTGCATCTGACGGTGACGCATCGGTTCTGACAACCCGAAGCCGACGGGGGACACGCGACGCAACGCAGACCCGGACATGATCCGGGACCTCCCCGGTCTCGACAGCGGCCCCGCAGTCTGTGCGGAGCTGCGGCGCACTCGATATTCCCGAACACAAAACCACCCACGCCTTTCCCTTCCGCCATTTTTCCGGCCGCCCCCTGTTCCAACCGCCCGCCGCCCGGACTATGTCTTGAAGCCAAGCAGTCACGAGGACCGATATGAAACACAGCCTGTTCCCCCGCCCGAAACCGCTCTTCGACGCCAATGCATCTTCCGGCGGCAAGGACCTCGGCAAACTGCCGGACTGGGACCTGACGGACCTCTACCCCTCCGAAGACGCCGCCGAACTGAAACGTGACCTCGACTGGCTCGAAAGCGCCTGCGCGTCCTTCGCCGCCGATTACGAGGGCAAGCTGGGGGAACTCGACGCCACCGGCTTCCTCGAAGCGGTGCACCGTCACGAAAAGATCGAGAACATCGCCGGGCGCATCATGTCTTTCGCGGGTCTGCGCTACTACCAGCTGACCACCGATGCGGGCCGGGCGAAGTTCATGTCCGACATGCAGGAGAAGATCACGATCTACACCACCCCGCTGGTGTTCTTCACGCTGGAACTCAATCGACTTGATGACGCCGTGCTGGAAGGCTTCTTCGCCCAGAACGCCGACCTCGCCCGCTACCAACCCGCCTTCGACCGCATCCGGGCGATGAAGCCCTACCAACTGTCGGATGAACTTGAGAAGTTCCTGCACGACCTCGGCATGGTCGGCGACGCCTGGGAGCGGCTCTTCGACGAGACCATCGCCGGGCTGACCTTCGAGATCGAAGGCGAGGAGCTGAACATCGAGGCCACGCTCAATTTCCTCACCGAGCAGGACCGCTCCAAGCGCGAGGCCGCCGCCCACGAACTCGCCCGGGTCTTCAACGAGAACATCAAGATCTTCGCCCGCGTGCACAACACCCAGGCCAAGGAGAAGGAAATCCTCGATCGCTGGCGCGGGATGCCCACGGCGCAGACCGGACGCCACCTGTCGAACGATGTCGAGCCGGAGGTGGTCGAGGCGCTGCGCAATGCGGTGGTCGCCGCCTACCCCCGCCTGTCGCACCGCTATTACGCGCTGAAGGCGAAGTGGCTCGGGCTCGACACCATGCAGGTCTGGGACCGCAACGCGCCCCTGCCGATGGAGACCACGCGCATCGTCAAATGGGAAGAGGCGCGTGAGACGGTGATGAACGCCTACAACGCCTTTGACCCGCGCATGGGCGAGATCGCGCAGCCCTTCTTCGAAAAGGGCTGGATCGACGCGGGCGTCAAGCCGGGCAAGGCCCCGGGCGCCTTCGCCCATCCCACGGTGACCACCGTGCATCCCTATGTCATGCTCAACTACCTTGGCAAACCGCGCGACGTGATGACGCTGGCGCATGAACTGGGCCACGGCGTGCATCAGGTTCTGGCGGCGGGACAAGGCGAGATGCTGGCCTCCACGCCTTTGACGCTGGCAGAAACCGCGTCCGTGTTCGGCGAGATGCTGACCTTCCAGCGCATGCTGGCGAACGCGAAGGACGACGCAGAGCGCAAGGTCTTGCTGGCGGGCAAGGTCGAGGACATGATCAACACGGTCGTCCGCCAGATCGCCTTCTACGACTTCGAATGCAAACTACACGAGGCGCGGCGCGGTGGCGAGCTGACCCCGGAGGACATCAACGCGCTGTGGATGTCAGTGCAGGCGGAATCGCTTGGCCCCGTCTTTGAGTACATGCCGGGCTACGAGACCTTCTGGGCCTATATCCCGCATTTCGTGCACTCGCCCTTCTACGTCTACGCCTACGCCTTCGGCGACGGCCTCGTGAACGCTTTGTATGCGGCCTATCAGGAGAACCCGGAGGGTTTCGAGGACAAGTACTTCGACATGCTCAAGGCGGGCGGCTCCAAGCACCACAAGGCGCTTCTGGAACCGTTTGGGCTGGATGCCACGGACCCGAAGTTCTGGGACAAGGGGCTGAGCATGATCGAGGGGTTCATTGATCAGCTGGAGGCGATGGAAGCCTGACGGCGCTTCCCGTAGGGTGGGTTTCTAACCCACCCTTTTTGTGCGGGTGTCCGGTATGATCAGAAACTGCCCTTGTTGCAACCAACCGGCCTTCGGGCCGTACAGGCTGTTTCTGGCCTCTACGCGCCATGCCTCTTGCCCGAATTGCTCTATGCCGGTTTGGTTGAAGCGATCAACCTTGCTGAGCATCGCTCTTGTCCTGCTGTGCGGGCCAATTGGCTGGCTTCTGTTCTTAGCTTACGCTTGGACAGGATTGTTCGAGCTATTCGGAATTTTCGGATTTGTCGCCTTTCTCTTAATGATCGGTCAAGCCGCAAACCTGGTCTGGATGCGCTTTGGACACTGGAGGTGAAGAAGAGCCGCCTGTTCGGGGTGCGGCGGTCTTGACCTGCGCTTCACTTCAACTGACTGACCCAACTTACCCGCCGGTTGATCGCTCTACCCCCTACTCCATCGAAACCCTTGTCTCCACCACCCCGAGAACCTCGACGCAGGTGCCAAAATCGACCGCCGCCGACAGGCTCGGCTTGCGGCAGAGTTCACCCGTAAAAGCCAGTTCGATCTCACCCACGCTGCCCAGCACGTCAAACCGGACGATTTCGACCCGCGCCGGGCGCGACGTGCCCCGGCTGGTCCAGAATGGTCCGCCCATGCCGTCCGGCGTATGCAGAATGTCGACCGACAGCGGCTCCATCCCGGGTTCATACCAGCCGGAAAACCGCACCGTGACCGCCATGCCGTCCGCGCCCGCGAATGTCGGTTCCGTGTAGCCCTGCACCTGCAATTCGGCGAGCCACTGGCTCTGCCGGAAACCGGCGGTCACGATCCGCCCGCCCGGCCTGTCCAGGGCGTAGATGCGCCATGCATGCGGCACCCCGTCCAGCCGCGCCGTCATCACGCCCAGTTCCTCGGCCCGGCCCGGAGGCGCAATGAGAGCGAGCACCGCCAGCAGAGCCAACCCGGCCACCCGTCCCGACATTCCGCGTCTCCCCGTCCATGGCCCCAAACTGTAGGGTGGGTTTCCAACCCACCGCCCTCTCACTTCAACTGACTGTCCTTCGACCCCCGCCGGTTGATTCCCGACCGGGCCTTGAACGCCCCGTCCCGCTCCGCCGCACAGTCGACACAGAGTTTCACCCCCGGCAAGGCCACCCGCCGCGCCTCCGGGATCTCCTCGCCGCATTCGGCGCACTCCGGGAGGCTCTCGCCCACCGGCCCGCGCCGCAGCTTCATGCGCTCCAGTTCCTCCTGGATCGAGGCCTCCATCTGTTCGTTCTCCGCCCCGTCGCGGCTCCATCCGCCCGCCATCACCGCTCCTTTCCCGTGCCCGCCAGACCGGAAACACGAAAACTTGAAACTGTTTTCCGGTTCAAAGCGTATCTTGTTGAGACCCTCCCGGAAAGGTGCCGTCATGAAAACGCTGCTTGCCCTGATCTTCACCCTCTGTGCCCTGCCCGCGCTGGCCGCCCAGAGCTTCACCTTCGCCAACATCGACGGCGGCACGATCGCCCTCGATCAATGGAAGGGCCGGCCCGTGCTGGTGGTCAACACCGCCTCGCGCTGCGGGTTCACGCCGCAGTACAACGGCCTGCAGGACCTCTATGACCGCTACAAGACCCGTGGCCTCGTGGTGCTCGCCGTGCCGTCGGACGATTTCAAGCAGGAGCTGGCCACCGGTGCGCAGGTCAAGGAATTCTGCGCGGTGAACTTCGACCTGACCCTGCCGATGACCGACATCACCCATGTGAAAGGCCCGCAGGCGCATGCCTTCTACCAATGGCTGAAGGAATCGCAGGGCTGGGAGCCCGGCTGGAATTTCAACAAGGTGCTCCTTGACCGCGATGGCAAGGTGGCTGCGACCTGGGGCAGCACCGCGCGTCCGCTCTCCCGCGCGATCACGGATGCCATCGACAAGACCCTGCAATAAGCGCCCCGGCGGATTTGCCATGCCGGACCCTTGGTATAGACAGGTGAGGACATGCCTGATCGGGGAGCTGCCATGCAGATTCGAGACGCCACGGAAGCCGACCTGCCCGCCATCATGGCGATCTACAACGATGCCGTGATCCACACGACCGCGATCTGGAACGACAGCACCGTCGATCTGGAGAACCGGCGGGCGTGGTGGCAGGCGCGGGCGGATCTCGGCTATCCGGTGCTGGTGGCGGAGGAGGACGGTGTGCTCGGCTATGCCTCCTTCGGCGACTGGCGCGCCTTCGACGGCTACCGCCACACGGTCGAACTCTCGGTTTATGTCCGCAGTGATATCCGCGGAAAAGGCGTCGGCAAGGCGCTGCTCTCCGCCCTCATCCCCCGCGCCCGCGCCTGCGGCAAACACGTGCTTATCGGAGGGATCGAGGCCGGGAACGTGGCGTCCATCCGCCTGCACGAGGCCCTCGGTTTTACCGAAGTCGCGCGGATGCCGCAGGTCGGCACGAAATTCGGGCGCTGGCTGGACCTCGTCTTCCTGCAGCTCCAGTTGGACGGCCGCACCGTCCCGGACTCCCCCTGACCCCACGGAAAAGCCCCCGCCGTGTCTGGCAGGGGCCTCCCCTCGCTCCTCACAAAGCCGTGCCCTCAGGCGCGGCTCAGGATACCGTAGATCTGGTCCTTCAGGGCCGCCCGCTGCTTGCGCAGGGTTTCCTCGGCCAATTGCTCCATCGGCTCCACGTTGGTCTCGGCGCGATGCACGCGGCGGTTGATCTCGTGGTAGTCCTCGGCCAGCTTGGCAAAATGCGCGTCCGACTGCTTCAAGGCACTCATCTGCTCTACCTTGTCCGGGAATTCCTCGGACAGTTCATGCGGGGTGTGGGACATGCTGCGCATCCTCTCGTTGCTGTTCCGCTCGACTGTGACCGGATTGACGGAGGCCAACCTTGACCCGGATCAAATCCGGTATTCTTTTGTCAGCTTTATCGCCGCGCCGGGCGCCAGCCCGCCGCCTCGGCCTGCGACACATCGCAGAACCAGCGCTCGCCGCGGGCCTCGGTGATCTTCGTGGCGTCGTAGCTGTGCTGCCCCGGCAGGTGATAGATCCGCGCGCCGCTGCCCTGCGAGATGTTGCCCTTGATCACGCACCCATCCGGGCCGCCCCGGGCGTTCCACAGCGCCTCCGCGTGCCGCGCGGCCTTGCGGAAGGCGGCGGGCGATTGCACGCCGACCGCGTGCAACCCGCGCCCGGCCATCGCGGCCCGGTGTTCCTCGTCCACATAGTCGAGCGCATAGCGGTCATAGGCAAAGGCCAGCCCGCTCGTGACCAGCGCGGCGTTCATGTCTTCGCCGTTCACGAGGCAGCGCGCCACAGCGCGGCCATAGCGGTCGGTGTCGAGCCAGACGCAATCCGCCCTGCGACCGTCGTACCGCGCCCGGACTTCGCCGGATGCCCAGGCGCCACAGGCCCACATCGGCGCACTGGCCCCGCCGCACATCTGATCGCTTTCCGGGGCGTCGATGCCATGCAGTCGGATGCGCTGCCCGGTGATCTCGACGGTGTCTCCGTCGATGACCCGCATCGGGCCAGATATGACATCACCAACGGCAGCCGAGGCCGGAGCGCTGCCGAGAAGGAGGACCAAAAGTGAACAGACTCTTAACATACCGTTAAGATCGACGCGGGGCGGCCGGAATTCAAGCCAATCCGTTTACCTAAGTTAACGCGGCCCCAAGATGACAGTGGCTCTCAAAATCTCCGCCAAACCGCTGCTTTCGCGCGGCTTTTTCGGTTCCGGACCTCTCGGGGAACCGTCGAAACGCGGATTTGCGCCGTTTACCTTTGCGCGGTTTCCCAGTGCGGATGGATCCACGGCTCACTGTTGTCCGCAGGCAATTGCCGCCCGAGAACATGATCCGAGACCTTCTCCCCCACCATGATCGACGGCGCATTCAGGTTGCCGTTGGTGATGCGCGGGAAAACTGAGCTGTCCGCCACCCGCAGGCCCTGAACGCCGATCACCCGGCCCTGCGGGTCCACCACCGCCGTGGGATCGTCGGCGCGGCCCATGCGGCAGGTGCCGCAAGGATGATAAGCGCTCTCCACCTCCTCGCGGATGAAGTGGTCCAACTCGTCGTCGGTCTGCGCATCGGCCCCCGGCTGGATCTCGTGACGGCGGTAGGGCGCAAAGGCCTCTTGCGCGAAGATCTCCCGCGTCAGCCGGATACAGCGGCGGAAGTCGATCCAGTCCTGCTCCTCGCTCATGTAGTTGAAGAAGATGCGCGGCGCGTCCTTGGCCTGCGCCGTCTTCAGGGTGATCTCCCCGCGCGAGGGCGAGCGCATCGGACCGGTGTGGGCCTGGAACCCATGCCCTTCAGCGGCGATGGAGCCGTCATAGCGCACCGCCAGCGGCAGGAAATGATATTGGATGTCGGGATACTCCACCCCGGCTTGGCTGCGGATGAACCCGCAGCTTTCGAACTGGTTCGACGCCCCCGGCCCGTCCCGGCGCAGGAGCCAGCGGGCGCCGACATAGGCTTTGCCCAGAAGGTTCCAGTATTTGAACAGGCTGACCGGCTGGCTTGCCGCCATCTGGATGTAGAGCTCCAGATGATCCTGCAGGTTCTTGCCCACGCCCGGGCGATCCGCCACCACGTCGATGCCGAGCGGAGCAATCTCCGCCGCCGGGCCGATGCCGGACAGCAGCAGCAGTTGCGGCGAGTTGATCGCCCCGGCGGAGAGGATCACCTCCCGACCCGCCTCGATCACCTGCCGTCTGCCATTGCGTTCGACCTCGACCCCCGTGGCCCGGCCATCGCGGATCACCACCCGCTGCGCAAGCCCCCGCACCACCTGCGCTCCAAGTCGTTGCGCCGGACGCAGGTAGGCCTTCGCCGCCGACCAGCGCTCGCCCTTCCAGACTGTCATGTCGAAGGGGCCGAAGCCCTCCTGCTGCTGCCCGTTGTAATCCCCCGTGACCGGATAGCCCGCCTGCCGCCCGGCCTCGACGAAGGCCCGCACCAGCGGGTTGTCCCGCTTGCCGCGTGTCACGTGCAAAGGCCCGTCCGACCCGCGCCACGCCGGATCGCCGCCATGGCCGCCGTCATGCCAGTTCTCCAGCCGCTTGTAATAGGGCAGCACATCCGCATAGCCCCAGCCGTCCGCGCCTTGGTCACGCCAGAAGTCGAAGTCCCGGGCATGGCCGCGCACGTAGATCATGCCGTTGATCGAAGAGGACCCGCCGAGCACCTTGCCGCGCGGGCAGGCCAGTCTGCGCCCGCCGAGGTGCGGCTCAGGCTCGGTCTGGTAGCCCCAATCGTATTGCTTCATGCTCATCGGATAGCTGAGCGCGCCGGGCATGTTGATGAACGGCCCCCAGTCGGAGCCGCCGTGCTCGATCACGATCACCGACTTGCCCGCCTCCGCCAGGCGGTAAGCCATGGCGCAGCCCGCGCTGCCCGCTCCGACGATCACGTAATCCGCTTGCATATCGGGTCTTTCCCTCCTGCCGGAGCGTCCTTGGCCGCTGGCGGGTTATTCGAATGGGGTCACAAGAAAGGCGGAGGCGTAGCGCCTATTCCCCCCGCGGGAACCGCTGACTTTCTTCCACGATGTTCAGGTCCATGTGGTTGCGCATGTACCGCTCGGAGGCCTTTTGCAGCGGCTGGTACTCCCACGGGTAGTATCCACCCTGCCGCAGCGCCTCGTAGACCACCCAGCGCCGGGCCTGACTTTGCCGGACGTCGGCGTCGAAGCGGGCAAGGTCCCAGCGGGCATCGGCCTGCGCCCGGAAATCCGCCAGTACCGCCGCATGGTCCGGATCGTCCGCGAGATTGGTCAACTCGTGCGGATCGGCCTCCAGGTCGAACAGCTGGTCCGGGTCGAGCGCACAGCGGGTGTATTTCCACCGCCCTTGCCGCAGGCAGACCATCGGCGCGTAGGAGGCCTCGGCGGCGTATTCCATCGCCACAGGGGTTTCCCGTTTCGCGCCTTTCATCAGTGGCACGAGGCTCTCCCCCGCCGTCCAGGGCGCCACCTCCGACATGTCCACGCCAGCCAGATCGCAGAGCGTCGGGCAGACGTCGATATTGCTCACCGGATCGGTCACCAACGTCCCTTCCCCGCCCGGCACGGCGATCATCATCGGCACGCGGGAGGCGCCTTCGAGGAAGCTCATCTTGAACCACAGCCCACGCTCCCCGAGCATGTCGCCGTGGTCGGAGACAAAGAGCACGACGGCCTCCTGCCGCGTATCCTCAAGAACCTGCAACAGCGCCCCGATCTTCTCGTCCAGATAGCTGATGTTGGCAAAATAGGCCCGCCGGGAGCGGCGGATGTCGTCGTCCGTGATGTCGAAATTGCGCCAGTCGTTCGCGTCGAAAATGCGCTTCGAATGCGGGTCGTGATCCTCGTAGGCCATCGCCGGAACCGGCGGGTCGAGGTGCTCGCAATCCTCGTAGAGGTCCCAGTATTTGCGCCGCGCCACGTAGGGATCATGCGGATGGGTGAAACTGACGGTCAGGCACCACGGCCGCGCGTCATGCCCCCGGGCAAGGTCGTAGAGCTTCATCGTGGCGAAATGCGCGACCTCGTCGTCGTATTCCATCTGGTTGGTGATCTCGGCCACGCCCGCGCCCGTCACAGAGCCCATGTTGTGATACCACCACTCGATGCGCTCGCCCGGCTTGCGGTAGTCCGGGGTCCAGCCGAAGTCCGCCGGGTAGATGTCCGTGGTCAGGCGATCCTCGAAACCGTGCATCTGGTCGGGGCCGACGAAATGCATCTTGCCGGAAAGGCAGGTGTAGTACCCCGCCCGGCGCAGGTGATGCGCATAGGTCGGAATGTCGGAGGCGAACTCGGCGGCGTTGTCGTAGACGCGGGAGACGCTGGGCAATTGCCCGGACATGAAGCTCGCCCGCCCCGGGGCGCACAGCGGAGACGCCGTGTAGGCGTTGCGGAACCGCTTGGACCGTGCCGCCAGGGCCTTCAGGTGCGGCGCATGAAGCCAGTCCGCCGGGCCATCCGGAAACAGCGTTCCGTTGAGCTGGTCAACCATGACGATCAGGATATTCGGCTTCACTGTGGGGACTCCATCAAGGCATGGGCGGCGGTCAGTACCCGCTCCGATGCTCCTTCGACGCCCTGCCCGGCCAGAGCGGCGCGGAGGTAGACACCGTCGATCAGCGCAGACAGGCATTCGGCCACGTCCGCCGGGTTCGCGCAGCGCCCGCGCAGGGCGTGCAGCAGGTTGGAGCGCAGCCGCGACTGGTAGACGCGCAAGAGCCGCGCCGCCTCCGCATCGCTCTGCGCAAGGACGTAGAAATTGAGCCATGCGGAGATGGCGGAGGGGCGGAAGCAACTGTCGGCGAAATTTGCCCGCACGACGGCTTCGAGCCGCTGCTCCGGCGGAGCGCCGGCAAGCGCCGCGCGCACTTCCACCGCGTATTCTGTCAGGATGTGGCGCATCGCCGCGAGGAAGATCTGCGACTTTCCGCCGAAATAATGGTGCGCCAGCGCGCTGGACATGCCTGCCCGCTTGGCAATCTGGCCGACAGTCACATCAAGGCTGCCCGCCTCGCCGATGACATCGACGGTGGCGGCAACAAGCGCGGCGCGGCGTATGGGTTCCTGTCCGATCTTGGGCATGACTCCTTGGTGCAGGTTTTTGATTGAGTGGTCAATAAAAACCATGCGCCGGGTGTCGCCGGAACGGGGCGTCAGGGACAAACACGGGCGGAATTGCCCGGCAACTGGGCGGCCGTCCGGACGGGCGCATGCGCCGCAGAACCGGTTGGTTGTCCCGCGAGGAAGGTTGGTCTCAGCCCGCGATGGTGCCGATCAGCGTGTTCTGCGGCAGCTTCGCTACCTCGATCCCCGCATCGGTGCGGCGGATGTTGTAGCCGTAGCCACGCATACGGAATTTCCACTCGGCCTCGGACAGCACCTTCTCGCGCTCGGACAGCAGGAAGGCGGTGATTTCGGTCATGTCATGGGTGATCTTGTTCTCGGCAAACATCGCATTTCGATCCTTCGGAAGATGGTTTCCATGGGATCACCCTGTTGAGCAAATCGGGCTCAATTGTGCCGGAACAGCGGATTTTTCGGGAACTGGAAACAGTGCGCACGGGAAAGCGTGACCGTTTCGCCACGCCCTCAGGTCTTGGTCTCATGCACCGAAGGGGTCACGCGGCGTTTGAGCACTGCTTCGCGCCATGTGATGAAGACCACGGCGGAAACAATAAGCGCCCCGCCCGCGATGACGAAGGGGTCGGCGGGTTCGGCGAAAAAGGCGGCGCCGATGACCACGGACCAGACCAGTTGCAGGAAGGTGATCGGCTGCGTCACCGTCACCGGCGCTGCGGCAAAGGCGAGCGTCATGGTGTAATGCCCAGCGGTGGCGAAACAGGCGACACCGAAGAGGATGGCCAGATCGGACCAGGTGGGCCAGACCCAGACGGCGTAGGCCAGCGGGGCCAGACCGATCGTCACGGTGACGGAGAGCATTCCGACGACGACGGCGGCGCTGACCTCGCCGGAGAAGATCTTGGCCAGCAGGTAGGAGATCGAAAAAGCGAAAGCGGTGCCAAGCATGGCGATATGCCCGGGGTCGAGTTCCCGGAAGCCGGGCCTGAGAATCAGCAGGGCTCCGCCCAGAGCGGCAACGATGGCCATGATCCGGCGCAGCGCGAGGCGTTCGCCCAGGAAGACAACGGCGAGGATCGTCACGTAGACCGGGTTTAGGTAGTTGAGCGCGGTGACTTCGGCGATGGGAATGCGGGTCATGGCGTAGAACCACATGGCCACCCCGATGGTGTGAAAGACACCGCGCAGGCCGAACAGCTTCCACAGGCGCGGCGTCATGGGGGCGCTGCGCAGGGCGGGCCACATCGGGATCAGGAAGATCAGCCCGAGCAGGTAGCGCAGGAAGGCCGATTCCGCTGCCGGGATGCGCCCGCCGAGGGCCTTCACGAGGGCGGTGACCGCAACGAAGCAGAGCCCCGTGACGACCATCCAGAAAATTCCGACGCCGGGGCGCTGCGCTGTGTCCGTATCCATGAGCGAAGGCTTAGAGGGTTTGACGGCGAGGGCAAGGGGGTGCGGGGCAAAGCCCCGCCCTACGGCGCGTTGCGCAGTTTATTGCTGTGGCGTGTCGAGAACCGCGGCAAGGTTTGAGTATTTTCAAAGAGAAGAAACAGGGGACCTGCGCGCCGGGTCAGCCGAAGAGCAGTTTGGCGGCGATGGCCCACATGGTCAGGCCGATGATCAGGTCGAGGATACGCCAGGCCTGCGGCCGTGCGAAGAGCGGGGCGAGGAGGCGGGCGCCGTAACCGAGGGCGAAAAAGAAGGCGAAGGAGGCGGTCATGGCGCCGAGGGCGAAGCTGAGGCGGTCGTCGTATTGCGCCGAAACCGCGCCGAGAAGGACGACGGTGTCGAGGTAGACATGCGGGTTGAGCCAGGTGAAGGCGAGGCAGGTGAGGATGGCGGTGCGCAGGCTGCCCGCCTCGGGGCCTGCGGTCAGGGCCTCGCCGCCTTTCCATGCGGCGCGGAGGGTGCGGGCGCCGTACCAGATCAGGAAGGCGGCGCCGAAGAGGCGCATGGCGGTTTCCAGCCCCGGAATGGCCTTGGTCAGCGCCCCGAAGCCCGCGACCCCGGCGGCGATGAGGAGCGCGTCGGAGAGGGCGCAGACGAGGACAACGGGGAGCACATGGGCGCGGCGCAGGCCTTGCCGCAGGACAAAGGCGTTCTGCGCACCGATGGCGAGAATGAGGCTGAGACCGAGCGCGAAGCCCGCGAGGGCGGCGGTCATGCGGGCGGCTCGGAGGGGTATTGGGCGGCTGTGGCTTGCATTTTGGCGAGGTCGAGGCCGTGTTTCTGGCAGAGGCGTTTTGCGTCCATGAGGTAGTTTCCGACGGTGGAGGTTCGGGCGCGGACCAGCTTGCAGGCGACGAGCCAGGAGGCGGCGTTGAGGAGGTGCTCGTGTCGCGGGCGGGCGGCGTGGAGTTTGGACCAGAGGTCGTAGGCGTCTTGCAACAGCGGTTCGGCCTTCGCCGGGTGTCCGGATTTCAGAGCGTAGACACCGACGTTCAGGAGGGAAGATCCCAGCCGGTCATCCTCCGGGTCGAGGACAACGCGGCGGATGTCCAGCGCCTGCCCGGCCAGCGCCGCCGCCTCCCCGACGCGCCCTTGCAGAGACCGCATCACGGCCTGATTGTTCAGCACCGTTGCCACTTTGTCAGACCTGTCACCCAGATTGGCGCGGTAGAGGTCCAGCGCCTCCTGCTGCCAGTTGAAGGCCGCTTCCAGATCGCCCTCCCCGGTCTCTTGCACTCGCACCACGCGGACCCAGGCCGCATTGTCGAGTTTGTTTGCAAGATCGGTGCTGCCAGGACGGTGCGTCCGGCTCAGCGCCAGTGCCTCCGCCAGATGCTCCTCCGCCGCGTCGAAATTGCCGAGGCGGGCTTCGGCGATGCCGAGGTTGGCGAGGCCGACCGCGTTGTCTCGGTGATCTTCCGGCAGGCGGGCGCGTGTCAGGGAGAGGCTGGCGGTCATCAAGGCGATTTCCCCTGCGTGGTCGCCTATCTTGCCGAGGTAAACCCCCGCCTGATTGAGCAGGTATTCGAGCGCCGCGCCGCCGGGGGCCTCTCTGCCCTGTGCCATGGGCTCGATGCTGTCCCAGAGCGCCGTGACATGCGGCAGCAAGTGGGCGCAGAGGGGCCAATTGATCGAGAAGTCAGAGTCGTAGGGAAACACCACCGCCAGCAACTCCACCGCCGCCGATACCGCCCGGTCCTCGCCCCTTGTCTCCTGCATCGCCCGGAGTGCGGCGGCGGTCATGCGGTGCATAGCGAAGCCGTCCTGCTCCCGGGTCATCAGGGAGGCCCCGGCCAGCGCGGTGAAGGCCATGCGCAGGCGGGTCTCGTTGTCCGCCAGCGCCGCGTCTTCCGCGTCGATCATCTCCGGGTCGAGAGCGCGGTGGCGCCCCTCCTTGCCGCCGGTGAACAGCTCCGCCCCCAGCCCCTCCGCGCCCCACCAGGCGCAGATGTCGGCGACCCGGCGGGCGTCCTCGTCCAGTTTGTCATAACTCAGCGCCACCGCGCCGATGACGCTGTCCGGGTAGTCGGTGTGGAGCGGTGCGGTCTCCAGAACCTCCGCGATGCGCCGCTCCACCGTGGCGAAGCCGTCATGCCGCGCCAAAGCCCCGGCGACGACCAGCGCCAGCGGCAGGCCGCCCAGAGCCTCGGCCAGCGATTGCGCGCCCTCCGCGTCGTCGCTCCCGGCTTCGCTCAGCAGCAATTCGACCGCCGGGCTGTCCGGGCCGTCCCAGGGCAGGACCTGCGGGTGAACCTTCGTCCACTGGCCCCAGCCGTCCTTTTCCCGGGTGGTGACGATGAGATCGGTGCCCTTCTGCGGCATCAGCCCCTTGATGTCGTCATAGCCGTGGACGTTGTCGTAGACCACGAGCCAATGGCCCTGCGCGGCCATGCGTGCCAGCACCTGCGCGGCGGCGACCTGCGGCGGGATGCCTGCGACAGTCACGCCAAGGTCGTCCGCGGCGGCCAGCAGACCGGTCGCCAGTTCGCTCGGGTTCTCCGCCACGCACCAGAGCACACCGTCGTATGTCGCGCCGAAGCGTTCGATGTAGAGCCGCGCGAGGGCGGATTTGCCGTAGCCGCCGTGGCCCTGCACGACGGCGGTGATGGCCGCCTGCCCTTCCGTTTCGAGAGCTGCGCGGAGTTGCTGCACCTCGGGCTCGCGGCCCCGGATCTCGCGGTGTCTTGGCGGGACGTTGATGTGGTTGGGTGTTTTTGGGGGCTTAGAGGGAGGCGGCGGAGCGGCGGGGTCCGGGACTCGATAGAAGGGGACAGGTTCGACGGGTTTGGGCTTCCAGCGGCGGTAAAGCCATTTGAGAGTGGCGTAGATCAGGCCGAGCAAAGGAAGAAGAATTGAGACGACAAATGCCCAATGCTCGCCCGACCAAACGTTTGGCCCTGCCATGACTTGCTTAATGAAATCCATTCCGCCCCTCCGACGCCCACCCGCATCACTCAAGCACAAGCCGCCGAACAGATAAAGTCACCCCGGCCCCACCCGGAACAGATAGTCCAGCAGAACGCCCATGCGGAACGGCAGGCGGTCCTTGCGCTCGTGCAGTTGGCGAATGGTGAGGCGGCGGCGGCGGACCACGGCGCGGGCGATGCGGTAGTCCTGGCGGCGTTTCCAGCGCAGCAGCCGCGCCGGGAGCAGGCGTCTGAGGCCGCGCCAGAGCCAGCCGAGTTGCAGGAAGGCCAGCGCCTTGAACAGGGTCTTCTGCACGGAGGTCCAGAGCATCCGGCCCAGCGAGACGGCGGCGGAGATGAGCCAGAGCGGCAGCTTGACGGAGAACAGGATGAGCCAGAGGCCGAGACCGCTGACCGAGAGCGCCAGCGTGCCGAAGAGGATGATCGCCCAGGCCAGCGCCCGTTCGAGACCGGAGAGGCCGTTGAACCATGCCATCATGGCCGCCTGACGCTGTGCCACGCCGTCGAGGTAGCCGGAGAGCCAGGCCTTGATCTGCCGGAAGAACCGCTTGCCGAGGACAAGCGGCAGGGCGACGGTCATCAGGTATTTCTTGATGAGTTCGACCTTGAAGAAGGCCGCGCCCTGCGTCTGAAGCCAGACCAGCAGCACCGGCCATTCGATCAGCCAGAGTTTCTTGGCGAGGATCTTGACCTGGACGAGGATCAACCCGAGGGCGATCAGCACATCCGTGCCGAAATACCAAGTCGCAAGACCCGAAAGGCCGATGGCCAAGTTCAGGAGGAGGAGTGCACGCCAGGGCATGGGCCGGATTTAGCCGCCTTGCAGCGCCGGGGGCAAGCCGGTGCGGATCGGCGGGGCGGTGTTGCCCCGCCGGACCGGGATCAGGCCTTGCGGCGCAGCAGGCCCACGGCTCCGAGGCCGCCCAGCATCAGCCACAGGCTCGCCGGAAGCGGCACTGCGCTGGTGGCGGGGAAACTGGTGGCGGTGGGGTTCCAGAGGACCGAGGTCTGCGCCATGTTCCAGGGCAAGGCGTCATTGAAGACGTCGCCGTCCCAGTTGCCGCTCGGGCGCAGGATATTCCCGCTTCGACCGATCAGCCGCACCATGGGCCCCGTCTGGAAATCCGTGCTGGCGGATGGGGCAAAGTAGAGCATCGCATTTGCCGCAATGCCGCCGGTAACCGGGGCGAACACCCCTTCGTTGGCGATAGGATAGTCCTGGCTGTAGGTGTAGGTGAGCGTGTCGAAGAGCGCCTGTGTCAGGGGCGGATTCTCGAAACTCGAATTGGTTTCGACGAAGGCGAGGTTCTCGATCCGTTGCCAGTCGACGAAAACGAGGTCGGAGGCGCCGAATTTCGGCCCCGTCGCGGGATTGGCCAGCAGGCTGTAGTCGATGCCGTTGGCAAAACCGAGCGTCACGCTGGGACCGTCGAGGTTCTGACCGCCCGTCAGGGTGGAGTAATTTGCCGTGTAGGTTACGGTAAGGGTACCAGCGGATGCCGCGACGCCGAGGCAAGCCAGAACAGCGGCCGCAATGGGCCGGAGTACGCGTGTCATGTAAGATCTTCTCCAGTAATTCATCGGCAACGAGGGCCGGATCGCCCGACACCCTGCAGAAAAATCGCACGTCAGACGTGGGCAAGGTAAACCAATTTTCCACGCAATTTCAATATCTTTTCAGAGCCGAAGGTGACCCTGCGTCAACTCTCAACCATGGCAAGGGACGTACTATAACAAGACCCGGCAGGGCTGAGCGCCGGGCCCGTCATCGTGACATCGGATCGGGCAGATCCTGCGCCGCCCCGTCAGGACGGCGTCTCGCCGCCCTTCTTGCTCTGCAGCTTGCCGAGGTGCTTGCCCAGCGAGCCGGGCTTCTTGACCTTGCGATTCTTGTAGGGATTCTTGTCCCCCTGCCCGCGCATGGTCAGGCGGATCGGCGTGCCCGGCATGTCGAAATCGTCGCGCAGCCCGTTGACGAGGAAGCGCGAGTAGCTGGCGGGCAGCTTGTCCGGCTGCGAGCACATCACCACGAAGCCGGGCGGGCGACTCTTGACCTGCGTCATGTAGCGCAGTTTGATCCGGCGGCCATTCGGCGCGGGAGGCGGGTGGCGTTCGATCATCGACTCGAGCCAGCGGTTGAGCTGGCCGGTGGAGACGCGGCGGTTCCAGACGGCGTAGGCATCCATTACGGCCTGATGCAGCCGGTCGAGCCCCTTGCCGGTGCGGGCGGAGACGGTGACGAGCGGCGCACCGCGCAGCTGCGGCAACAGGCGCTCGAAACTCTCGCGCAGCTGTTTCATCTTCTCCTGCTTCTCGCTCTCGATGTCCCACTTGTTGACGGCGATGACGACGGCGCGGCCCTCGCGCTCGGCGAGGTCGGCAATCTTCAGGTCCTGCACTTCGAAGGGGATGGCCGCGTCGAGCAGCACGATCACCACTTCGGCGAACTTGATCGCGCGGATTCCGTCAGAGACCGAGAGCTTCTCCAGCTTTTCCTGCACCTTGGCACGCTTGCGCATGCCTGCGGTGTCGAAGATGCGCATCGGCACCCCGCCCCACTCCTGCGCCACGGAGATGGCGTCGCGGGTGATGCCGGCCTCGGGGCCGGTCAGCAGGCGATCCTCGCCGAGGATCTGGTTGATCAGAGTGGACTTGCCCGCGTTCGGGCGGCCGACGACGCAGATCTGGAGGGGTTTCTTCTCGGTCGGGACGGGAACGCTGTCGTCACCCGCCTCCGCTTCCTCCTCGGTCAGGGACACCTCGACGTCAGGAGTTTCCTCCTCCGCCCGTTCCTCGAACGCGTCTGAAAGCGGCAGAAGCTGCGAGTACAGGTCATTGAGCCCCTCGCCATGCTCGGCGGACAACCGGATCGGCTCGCCAAGACCCAGCGAATACGCCTCGATCACGCCCGCATCAGCGGCGGCGCCTTCGGCCTTGTTGGCGGCGAGGATGACGTGTTTGGCCCGCTTGCGCAGGATCTCTGCGAAGACCTGATCGTCAGGCAGCACCCCGGCGCGGGCGTCGATCAGGAAGAGGCAGACATCGGCCATGTCGACGCCGCGCTCCGTCAGGCGGCGCATGCGGGCGGGCAGGCTGTCGCCGGTCTCGTTTTCAAGGCCCGCCGTGTCGATCACGGTGAAGCGCAGGTCGCCGAGACGGCCCTCGCCTTCGCGCAGGTCGCGGGTCACGCCGGGCTGGTCGTCGACCAGCGCGAGACGTTTGCCAACGAGGCGATTGAAAAGGGTCGACTTGCCGACGTTGGGACGCCCGACGATGGCGAGGGAAAAGGACATGGGACGTGCTCCGCGTTCAAGTCGCGCCGCATACAGGATATTGCAGGGCGTGAAAAGGGGCGCGAGGGTGAGAAGAATTTTAGACTGAAATTCTGCTCACCGTCCGCACCGCGCCTCAGCGGTAGGCGTGCAGGACGCCGCTCGTGGACACCACGTAGAGCGTGCCGCCCGCCACGACCGGACGCGTGGTTGCGCCGCCCTTGATCTCGACCTTGCCGACTTCCGCGCCGTTCTCCGGGTTGAAGCTGCGAATGAAGCCGTCCGAGCTGGCCACGATCAGCCGCCCACCGGCGAGGATCGGGCCATGGTTGGCGAAGGCTGCGTCGCGGCGGCGCTGCGGGTTGCGGCGGGTCGGCACGTAGCCCGGCAGGTCCACCGCCCAGATCGTCTCGCCCGTTTCCGCGTCCACGCGGATCAGCTCGTTGCGGTCACTGATGAAGACCACCGAATCGCTGCCCAGCGGCCAGGCCGCATCCAGCGCCCCTTCGCGCACGGTCCAGAGGCGCTCGCCATTGGCGATGTCGAGCGCCACGAAGTTGCCGGAGTGGTTGCCCGCGTAGACGGTATCCCCCACGATCAGCGGATCGCCGGTGATGTCGTCGACGTTCGACAGTGCCACACCGTTGCGCCGGCCGAGGATATCGGTGCTCCACAGCCGCAGGCCACCCTGCTTGAACGCCGCCTGCACGGAGGCGTCGCCGAAGGAGAAGATCACCCGCTTGTCCCCCAGTGCCGGAGACGGCGCACCCGCGACGTTGTTGGTGTCGCCCACCCCGTCGATCTGCCAGCGGATGCGACCATCGTCGGCCTCGATGGCCCAGGCGAGCTTGTCGCCGGAGGTGAGGTAGACCACGCCGTTCTGCACCGTCGGCGCGCCGGTGGCCGTGTTGCCCAGGCGCTGCGTCCAGAGTTCCGCACCGTTCGAGGCGTCGAAGGCGGTCAGCGTGCCGAACCCGGAGGCCACGTAGACCCGCCCGCCGTCGAAGGCGATGCCGCCGCCCTGCGCCTGGTAATTCGCTTCGCGCAGCGGGGTCAGGTCATGGCTCCACAGCGGCGCACCCGCCGTGCTGGTGGCGCGGACCACGAATTCACTGTCCATGGTGAACACGCGGCCCCCGGCGACCACCGGATCGACGTTGAGCCGCTTGCGACGGCTGTCGCCCGCGCCGATGTTGACGGCAAAGACCGGCTGGAAGCGGCCTGAGAAGGCGGCGTGGTCGGTGCGTGCAAAGGGCGAGACCGGGCTCTGCGCCCAGTCGGCATTGCCCTGCTGGGCAGGAAGAGCCACGGCGCGGGACGTGTTGACGTCATTCTCAGCCAGCGGGTCCTGCCGGGTTTCCAGCACGTCGCGCACGTTCATGCGCTCGCCGGGCAGGATTTCCTCGCGCTCCTCGCACCCTGCGAGCACGATCAGGCCGAGGCCCGCCATCAGAGTTGCCGTGCGAAGCATGTCCTGCCCCCTTCGTTTGCCGTCCCCTCTGCCGCGTGTCACGGTCTGGCGGGGTACGGCCTTGAAACCATTGAACTCAGCTGTCCTGAACCTCGGGCATGAGGTCATCCAGCGAGCCACCCAGCGCCACAATCAACTGAGACGCGCGGCGGCGCAAGCCCGCTGTGGCCTCGGCGTCCAAAGCGATGTTTTTCAGCCGCTCCAGCGCCGCCTCCCGGTCGCCCGCCTCGATGTCGACGAGCGCGAGCTGTTCCTCCGCGAGAAGCCGCAGCGGCTGGCCCGGCACGGCCAGCGCTTCGAGCCCTGCGCGGCGGTCCTCCGCGGACAGCACATCGGCCCCGCGCGCCAGCGCCTTGTAACTGGCGATCTGGCGGTAGATCTGCGGCACGGCGGGGTCATTTGCGACGGCCTGCAGCTGCGCCACGGCAGCGGCGTCATCGCCCTCGGTGCCCTTCTCCGCCGCGACCAGCATGTCCAGGATGGCGCGAGCGCCCGGCTGATCGGTGGCGATCTCGTCGAGCGCCGCGATCCGCGGTTCGGGGTCGCTCTCGTCGAGCGCGGCCATGATGGCATCGCCGAAGCCCTGCGCCCTGGCCTGCGCCTGCGCCGCGCTGTACTCGCGCCAGGCGGTGCCGCCAACGATCAGAACCACGCCAAGCACGGCAATCCAGCCGTATTTCTTCATGGTGGCGAAGAGTTTGTCGCGGCGGACCTCTTCGGTCACCTCGTCGATGAAACTGTCGCTGTCGCTCAAGGGGCGGCTCCTCTTTTGCCCGTCCGGCGGGCCTTTGTGCCCCCTCTTATCGCGCATGTGCCGGACTGCCAAGGCGTCAGAACCCGCACCATTGCCGGAAATCGGCGGTGTGCGGCGCACAAAATCCCGGCAATTTCCCGAAAACGCGCCGGTCGAGGCCACAAACCGCCATGTTTCTGCACAAAACGGCACAGAGGACGACGCGCCACCGCTTGAAGCCGGGTGACGCCGCGTCTAAACTGAACCAAACGGTTCAGGTCACGCGTATAGGCAACAGGATGCCGGATCGTGGGACCTGGCGCATTGCCACCCGCCTTTTGGGGCGGTCGTATTTGAATTGGACGAACAGAAGATGCGGATACTTCCGGTTGCAACGGCCATCGTGGTCACGGGCCTGCTTTACATGGTGGTGATCGAGCGCGACACCTTCGATGCCCTTGTCTCCGGCACGGCGCCGGACGGGGATGTCGCGGACAGCCTGCCGGCCGGCGCGGCAGCTGCGGCGCCCGCGACGGAAGACGTCCCGCTGACACGCGTGATGGCCATGGTCTCGCAGGCGCGGGAAGTGGATAGCGCCGTGGTGCTGCGCGGCGAGACGGTAGCCTCCCGCCAGGTCGACGTGCGGGCCGAAACCGCAGGCAAGGTGGTGAACGAGCCGCTGCGCCGAGGCGCGAAGGTCGCCGAAGGCGAGTTGCTGTGCGAGATCGACCCGGGCACGCGCGGCACCTCCCTGCAGGAAGCGCAGGCGCGGCTGGCGGAGGCGAAGGCGCGTCTGCCCGAGGCCCGCGCCCGGCTGAGTGAGGCGCAGGCGCAGGAACCTGCGGCGCGCGCAGCAATCCTCGAAGCCGAAGCGAACGTGCCGGCAGCGGAGGCGTCCCTCGCACAGGCGAGAGCCAACGTCCCGGCTGCGGAAGCGAGCCTTCTTGAGGCCGAGGCCCGGGAACCGGAAGCCGAGGCACGTCTGGCCGAGGCAAAGGCGATGGTCCCGGCAGCGCAAGCGGCCCTGGCGCAGGCCGAGGCGAATGTTCCGGCGGCGGAAGCAGCGCTGGCTCAGGCGCTGGCCGGGCAGCCCGAGGCGGAGGCGCGGCTCAAGGAAGCGCAGGCCCGGGTGCGCGAAGCGGAAATCTCGCTCAATGCCAACTCCAAGCTGAACAAGTCCGGCTTTGCCGGGGAAATCGCGCTGGCCTCTGCACAGGCGGCCTTCGAGAGCGCCAAGGCGGGTGAGCAGGCGGCGCTGGCCGGGGTCAAGGGCGCCGAGGCGGCGATCGAGCAGGCCAGGGGCAACATCGAAGGGGCCAAGGCTCAGGTGCAGTCGGCCCGGAGCCAGATCGAGAGCGCCCGCGCGGCTGTGCTTTCGGCAGAGAGCCAGATCCAGAACGCAAAGGCCGGGGTCGAAAGCGCCCGCAGCAACATCGAAAGCGCCCGGGCGGCCGTCGAAAGCGCCAAGAGCCGCCTCGAAGGTGCCCGCGCGGCGGTGAGTTCCGCCAAGGCCGCGTTGGAAGGCGCAACGGCGGGCATCGAATCGGCCAAGGCCGGCGAGGAGAACGCGCAAAGTGGCATCCAGAGCGCGGAAGCCGCCCTCGCCACCGTGAACAAGGACATCCAGAGGCTGAGCATCCACGCCCCCTTCGCCGGAGTTCTGGAGAGCGATACGGCGGAACTGGGCAGCCTGCTGCAGACCGGCGGCACCTGTGCCACGGTGATCCAGCTCGACCCGATCAAGATCGCAGGCTACGTGCCGGAACAGGACGTCTCTCGCGTCCATCTCGGGGCCCGCGCAGGGGCGCGGCTGGTGGACGGGCGCGAAATGATGGGTGACGTCACCTTCGTCTCGCGCAGCGCCGATCCAACCACCCGCACCTTCCTCGTGGAACTGACGATTGCCAACGCCGACCTGAGCATCCGTGACGGCCAGACCGCCGAGATCGCCATCGAGGCAGACGGCGCCTCCGCGCATCTGATCCCGCAGTCCTCGCTGACACTTGACGACGAGGGAGTGCTGGGCATCCGCACGGTGGACGAGACGAACCACGTGCGCTTTGCCCCGGTCAAGCTGATCCGCGACACCCGCGATGGCGTCTGGCTCAGCGGCCTGCCGGATAAGATCAACGTCATCACCGTCGGCCAGGAGTACGTCACAGACGGCATTCCGGTCGAAGCGGTGTTCGAGGAGGTGGTTCAATGACGGGTATCATCGACTGGGCCGCGGAACGCGCCCGGATGATCATCGCCTTCATCGTTCTGTCGGTGGTCGTGGGCGGCTATGCCTACGTCAGCCTGCCGAAGGAAGGCGAACCGGACATCGAGATCCCGGCGCTCTTCGTCTCGGTCCCCTTCCCCGGCATTTCGGCGGCGGATTCGGAGACCCTGCTGATCAAGCCCATGGAGACCGAGCTTTCCGATCTCGACGGGCTCAAGAAGATGTCGGCGACAGCGGCGGAGGGCTATGCGGGCCTTGCGCTGGAGTTCGAATTCGGCTGGGACAAGACGAAGATCATCGCCGACGTGCGCGACGGCATGAACAACGCCGAGGCGAATTTCCCGGACGGGGCGGAAAAATACTCGATCAACGAGATCAACTTCTCCGAGTTCCCGATCATCATCGTCAACCTGTCCGGCCCGGTGCCGGAGAGGACAATGAACCGCATCGCGAAGGACCTGCAGGACAAGGTCGAGGGTCTCGACGCGGTGCTGGAGGCGGGCATCGCGGGCAACCGCGACGAGATGCTGGAGGTGCTGATCGACCCGCTCAAGCTCGAAAGTTACAACGTGA
Organism: Tropicibacter sp. S64; assembly: GCF_049803835.1. Classification (NCBI taxonomy): domain Bacteria; kingdom Pseudomonadati; phylum Pseudomonadota; class Alphaproteobacteria; order Rhodobacterales; family Roseobacteraceae; genus Tropicibacter; species Tropicibacter sp. S64. Next base: position 485,807 of record NZ_JBNAGK010000002.1, read on the forward strand.
CCGCCGCCGAGCTGATCAACGTGGTGCGGTACAACAACCAGCTGATCGCCGCCGGGGAAGTCGAGACCGACCAGGGCACCTTCGCCGTCAAGATCCCGTCCAGTTTCACCGAGGCGCAGGATGTCTACAACCTGCCGGTGAAGGTGAACGGGGACCGGGTCGTGACCTTGGGAGATCTCGCGACGATTAACCTCACCTTCGAGGATCGCGCCGGGACCGCGCGGTTCAACGGCGAGACCACGGTGGCCCTGCAGGTGGTCAAGCGCAAGGGCTTCAACATCATCGACACCGCCGCGGAAGTGCGCCGGGTGATCGCCGAGGCCGAAGCGGACTGGCCACCGGAACTCAAGGCCGTGCTGAACGTCGGGGCATCGAACGACCAGAGCCGGCAGGTGGAGAGCATGGTCAGCCAGCTCGAAGGCTCGGTGCTGACCGCGATTGCGCTCGTCATGCTGGTGGTGCTGGCCTCGCTGGGCCTGCGCCCCTCGCTGCTCGTCGGCTTCTCGATCCCGACCTCGTTCCTGCTGTGCTTCCTGCTGCTGGCCATGATGGGCGTGACGATCTCCAACATCGTGATGTTCGGCCTGATCCTCGCCGTCGGCATGCTCGTCGACGGGGCCATCGTGGTGGTGGAATACGCCGACAAGCGCGTCGAGGAGGGCGTCGGCCCGATGCACGCCTATGTCGAGGCGGCGCACCGGATGTTCTGGCCGGTGGTCTCCTCCACCGCCACGACGCTCTGCGCCTTCCTGCCGATGCTGTTCTGGCCCGGCGTGGCGGGGCAGTTCATGGGGATGCTCCCCGTGACGCTGATCTTCGTCCTATCCGCCTCGCTGGTAGTGGCACTGGTCTACCTGCCGGTCATGGGCGGCGTGCTGGGCCGTACCGAGCGCTGGTTCAAGACCCGCATCGCGCAGATCGCCGCCTTGCCGCTGCTCGCGCACATCGGCCTCGCGCTGATTGCGCTTGTGCCAGTGATCATCGCCGGGGCGCTGGTGCCCAAACTCTTCGCACTCATGGGCGGGCAGTTCGCCACCATGGACGGCAGCCGGATGATCGGCTCGGTCGTTCCCACCTTCCTCACCGTGTTCCTTCTGGCGCTGGCGGTGACCGTGCTTGCCGGTCTGGCGCTCGCCGGGGCGCTCAGCATCATGCTCAGCCTCGCCGCGATCCCGGCTCGCATCAAGGCCGGGGCCACCGCCGTGAAGCGCCGAATCTTCGGCACGCCGAAACCCAAGGCGATCCGCTCGGGGTATCGTCGGACGCTGTTCGGCCGCTTCATCGCGCTGTTCGCGACCAATCCGGCGGGTCCGCTGGTGATCGTGGCGACGGTCTTCGTGCTGGTGGGATCGGTCTTCATCTACTACGGCAACAACAACAACGGCGTCGATTTCTTCGTCGAAAGCGAGCCGGAGCAGGCCATCGTCTACGTCCGTGCGCGGGGCAACCTGTCGCTGGCGGAGAAGGACGCGCTGGTCAAGCGGGCCGAGGCCATCGTCCTGCAACACCCCGGCATCAAGACCGCCTTCGCCTTCGCGGGCAACGGCGGGCTGAACAACAACACTGGTGGTGCGCAGCCGCCGAAGGACACAATCGGGCAGATCCAGCTGGAAACCATCGCCTGGGAGGACCGCCCGGACGCGCATGAGCCGTGGTTCACCATCCCCTTCACCGGGCATGTGGTGCAGAAGGCGATCAAGGCACCGGACTTCGACGGAGACCTGATCATCGACCAGCTGACCGCGCAGCTGGAGCAGATCCCCGGCATCAAGGTGGAAATTCTCGCGCAGGCCCGTGGCCCGGCGAGCGCCAAGCCGGTACACCTGCGCCTCAAGGGCGACAACTGGGACGACCTCTTGGCGGCAACGGAAGTGGCGAGCCAGCGGTTCAACGCGCTGCCCGGGCTGACCCAGATCGAGGACACCCGCCCCCTGCCCGGCATCGACTGGCAGGTGGACGTGGACGTGGAGAAAGCCGGACGCTTCGGGGCCGACGTGGCGACGGTGGGCGCCATGGTCCAGCTGGTCACGCGTGGCGTGCTGCTCGACAGCTACACCCCGGAAGGGTCCGACGAGGAAATCGAGATCCGCGTGCGCCTCCCCGAAGAAGACCGGGTAATGTCGACACTCGACACGCTGAAATTGCGGACTCGCGATGGCCTTGTGCCGCTGGCCAACTTCATCACGCGCACCCCGGTAGAGAAGCTGGCGGAGATCAACCGGGTCGATCAGGAACGCTATTTCGACGTCAAGGCGGGCGTGGCCGACGGTCTCGCCAAGCTGGTCGACGATAGCGGCACGGTGCAGGCGACCGTGCGGCGGCTGGAGGATGTCGCCTCGCATGGCGGCACCGAAGTCACCGGCCCGAACGGGGCGGCACTGGAGATCGTGCGGCTGGCAGACGGCGTGTCCGAGGCGGACCTCCGGGCGGAGATAAAGGACCTCAGCCTCGTTCTGATCGACGCCAACGAACGCATCGCCACGCTGACCGACTGGCTCGGGACCGCTCCCCTGCCCGCGGGCGTCACCTGGGAATGGACCGGCGACCAGGAGGACCAGGCGGAGAGCCAGGCCTTCCTCGGCCAGGCCTTCGGGGCGGCGCTGTTCATGATGTTCATCATCCTGCTGGCGCAGTTCAACAGCTTCTACAACTCGGTTCTGGTTCTGTTGGCGGTGGTGCTGTCCACCACTGGCGTGCTGATCGGAATGCTGGTCATGGGGCAATACTTCTCGGTGATCATGACCGGCACCGGCATCGTGGCGCTGGCCGGGATCGTGGTGAACAACAACATCGTGCTGATCGACACCTATCAGGAATATTCGCGCTACATGCCCGCGACGGAGGCGATCGTCCGTACTGCGGAGGACCGCATCCGCCCGGTGCTGCTGACCACCATCACCACCATGGCGGGCCTCGCGCCGATGATGTTCGGCCTGTCGGTCGACTTCTTCGGCGGCGGCTATTCCATCGACAGCCCGACGGCGCTGTGGTGGAAGAACCTCGCCACGGCGGTCGTCTTCGGCCTCGGCATCGCGACGGTGCTGACGCTTGTCTTCACCCCGTCGATGCTGGCCTTGCGGATCTGGGCGACCACCTATGCCATGTGGTTCGCCCGCCTGCTGGCGCGACTCTCGCTCGGCAAGACCAGCCGTGCGGCGCGGAACTGGGCGCTGATGCGCGAGGCGAAGCGGCGCAAGGCTCCGGAAATCATCTGGACCGAGGAAGAAACCCCCGCTCCGGAGGCGCGTCAGAAGACGGCATACGGAAGGCGGCGGACTCGGAGCGGTTGCGCGCCGGCTGCGCCGGAGCGACCGGCGCGCGCCCGTGCCGGGCGCGCGGCTCGTCCCGTGACGACCCGCGAGGCGCGTGCCTGCGTTGCAGCGGCATCGGGGGCGGTGCCGGCTTGACGTGGGTTCAGGGGTGTCCGGACTTCGCGCGGCGGCAGCGCTCCGAGCAGTAGCGCACCTCCGCCCAAACCTTCGCCCACTTCCGGCGCCAGGTGAACGGACGCCCGCAGGTGGCGCAGGGTTTCGACGGCAGGTCAGATTTGCGGCGGTGTTTCATGGCGGGCAAGATGGCCCGTTACGGCGCCGGGACAAGGCCAGCGGGCCGCTGCCCCGGCAATGCCCCGGTGGCCGCCTTGGGCGTCAGTCGGCCTCGACAGTTCCCACGCCGGGCTGCACCTGCACTTCTGCCCCCTCGGGTGCATCGCCCGAAATGACGACCCAGCCGAACCAGCCGAGGAAGAGGGCCGCAGCGACGGCGAGGGAGAGCTTGATACCGGCAAGGGCCGGTCTGTGGCGCGTTTCCTGCGTTTTCACATTGGTGTCGGGTGCGGACATGGGCGCTCCTTTCGATGTGACATGCCTTTCCCGCTCCGGCATTGCAGCGGGGGTCTTGGGGGCCTAACACTTGGGAAAAGCGAATGTTCCACACGGAAAGGCCCGCCATGAAAGACGCCAGCCCAAGCGCCCCGGCTCCGCAGACCATCTATCTCAAGGATTACACCCCTTTCGGCTGGACCGTGGAGGATGTGCACCTGACCTTCCGTCTTGCGCCGCATGCCACCCGGGTGATCGCGCGTATCCATTTCGCCCCGAACCCCGCCGCGCCACAGCAGGACTTCTTCCTGCATGGCGAGGAGCTGACGCTGATCCGGGCGGCGGTGAACGGCGAGGCGGTGTCGCCGGAGCTGGTTCCCGGCGGCCTCAAATGCACCGTGCCGTTCGCGCCCTTCCTGTGGGAAGCGGAGGTGGAGATCGACCCGGCGAACAACACGGCGCTCGAGGGGCTCTACATGTCCTCCGGCATGTATTGCACGCAATGCGAAGCGGAGGGCTTCCGCAAGATCACCTACTACCCGGACCGCCCGGACGTGATGTCGGTGTTCACCGTGCGCGTCGAATCCGAGATGCCGGTGATGCTCTCGAATGGCAACCCTGGTGCATCCGGGGACAGCTTTGCCGAATGGCACGACCCGTGGCCCAAGCCCGCCTACCTGTTCGCGCTGGTGGCGGGCGATCTGCGCAATCACCCGGACAGCTTCACCACGAAGAGCGGCGCGAAAGTCGACCTCAACATCTGGGTGCGCCCCGGGGACGAGGGCAAGTGCGCCTTCGGAATGGAGGCGCTCAAGGCGTCGATGAAATGGGACGAGGACGTCTACGGCCGCGAATACGATTTGGACGTCTTCAACATCGTCGCGGTGGACGATTTCAACATGGGCGCGATGGAGAACAAGGGGCTGAACATCTTCAACTCTTCCTGCGTCCTCGCCTCGCCCGAGACCTCCACCGACGACAACTTCGAGCGCATCGAGGCGATCATCGCACATGAGTATTTCCACAACTGGACCGGCAACCGCATCACCTGCCGCGACTGGTTCCAGCTCTGCCTGAAGGAGGGGCTGACGGTCTACCGCGACAGCCAGTTCACCGCCGACATGCGCGGCGCGGCGGTCAAACGGATCAACGACGTGCGGGATCTGCGCGCCCGGCAGTTTCCCGAGGACCAGGGGCCGCTGTCGCACCCGGTCCGGCCGGAGAGTTTCCAGGAAATCAACAACTTCTACACTGCCACGGTCTACGAGAAGGGGGCAGAGGTCATCGGCATGCTCAAGCGGCTGGTGGGCGATGAGGCCTATGCAAAAGCGCTCGATCTCTATTTCGATCGCCACGATGGCGACGCGGCCACCATCGAGGATTGGCTGAAGGTCTTCGAGGACACCACGGGCCGCGACCTCACGCAGTTCAAGCGCTGGTATTCGCAGTCCGGCACGCCGCGCCTGTCGGTGAGCGAGGATTGGAAGGACGGCACCTTTACCCTCACCTTCGAGCAGCACACGCCCCCGACTCCCGGTCAGGACGAAAAGCTGCCGCAGGTGCTGCCCATCGCCGTCGGTCTGCTCTCCCCCAACGGCGACGAAGTGCAGGCGACGACCGTGCTCGAAATGACAGAGGCGCGGCAGGCGTTCAGCTTCGACGGGCTGTCCGCCCGGCCCCGGGCCTCCGTGCTGCGGGCGTTCTCCGCGCCGGTGGTGCTGCACCAGGCCCTGAGCCGCGAGGACCGCGCCTTCCTGCTCGCCCATGACACGGACCCTTTCAACCGCTGGGAGGCCGGCAACGAACTGGCCCGCGATTGCCTGCTGGCGATGATCGCGGAGGGCGCGACGCCGGACACGCTGTGGCTCGACGGGCTGGAGACGTTGCTGCGGGACACTGCGCTCGACCCGGATTTCCGGGCCTGCATGCTTGGCCTGCCGGGACAGTCGGAACTGGCGCAACAGTTGCACGAACGCGGCCATACGCCCGATCCGGATGCCATCTACGACGCGCTGCAGACGCTGCAGCAATTCCGCGCCGAACGCTGGTCGGATCTCCTGCCGAAACTGGCTGCGGAGGCCAGGGTCGATGCGCCCTATGCGCCGAACGCCGAGCAGACCGGCAAACGGGCGCTCGGCACTGCTGTCCTGCACCTGCTCAGCCGGACGGACGGCGGCGCGGCGGCCCAGGCGCAGTTCGACGGCGCGGACAACATGACGCTGCAGCTAGCGTCGCTGGCCTGCCTGATCCGCGCGGGCAAGGCGGAGCCTGCGGTGCAGGCGTTCTACGAGCAATGGCAGAACGACCGGCTGGTCATGGACAAGTGGTTCGGCCTGCAGGTCAGCATGGCCGAGCCCGGCCGTGCGGTGACCGTTGCCGAGGCGCTGACCGCCCACGTCAAGTTCGACTGGAAGAACCCCAACCGCTTCCGGGCCGTCTTTGGCGCTCTGATCGGCAACCACGCTGGCTTCCACCGGGCGGACGGGTCGGGCTATGCCCTGCTCGCCGACTGGCTGATCCGGCTCGACGACAAGAACCCGCAGACCACCGCCCGCATGTGCAGCGCCTTCCAGACCTGGACGCGCTATGACGACGGGCGGCGGGCACAGGCGAAGACCGCGATGGAGCGCATCATGGCCAAGCCGAACCTCAGCCGCGACGTGAACGAAATGGTCTCGCGCATCCTTGCCGGGTGACGCCAATCAGCGCTAGGCTCGGGCAAGATCGTTTCGAATCAGGAGTTTGCCCGTGCCTTTTGTCATCGCCGTCCTTGGCATCCTTGCCGGTGTCTACTTCTTCGTCATCCGCGCCCGCAATGCCCACCACATGGCCACCGAGGTGCTCGACGCGGCCAATGACGTGCGCCTCGCCGCGCGGCGGTTCGGCTTCCGGCGGCGGACGAATGTGCATCCGGCGGACAGCATCGAGGACCCGACCGTCGCGCTGGCGGCGCTCGGGTCGGCCTTTGCCGAACTCGATGACCTGCCGTCGAAGGAGCAGCGCGAGGCCCTGGTGGTGGCCATTGCACGGCAGGGCCGGGTGAGCAGCAACGAAGCGGCGGAAATGCTGGTGCTCGGGCGCTGGATCATGACCGAATGCGGCAGTCCGGAGCAGGCGGTGCCCCGGCTGGCGAAGCGATTGGTCAAGCTGCAGGGCCAGGAGGGGTTCCAGTCCTTGCTGGAGATCGTTCAGGCGGTGGCGAAAGCCGGGTCCGGAGCCCTGAGCGGCAAGCAGAAAGAGGCTCTGGACGACATCCGGCGCATCTATAGGATCAGGTGATCAGCACGCAGACCCCGGGGACCGTCCAACCATGAGCAAACTTCTGATCGTCACCGGTGCCAGCGCCGGCATTGGCGCCGCCACCGCACGCATGGCGCCATCCAAAGGCTACGGGCGCGTTGTCATCCACTATGGCCGCGATGCAGCCGGAGCGGAGGCCGTGGCCACGGATGTGCGCGCCGCGGGCGCGGAGGCTATCGTCATCGGTGCGGATGTCTCGGACATGGACGCGGTCGCGGCGATGTTCGGCAGGATCGGCGGGCTGGAGCCCGGCCCGGTGCATCTCGTGAACAACGCCGGGATCGTGGCCCCGAAGGCGGGCATCGCCGATCTGACACCGGACCGGGTGCGCCGGGTCTTCGAGGTCAACGTCTTCGGCGCCATCGAGGTTTGCCGCCAGTCGGTCCGGCTGATGCGCAGCTGGGGTCTCGGCGGCAGGATCGTCAACATCTCCAGCGCCGCCGCCCGCCTCGGTGCGCCAGGGGAGTACAGCGATTACGCCGCCTCCAAGGGAGCCATTGACACGCTGACCACGGGCCTCGCGCTGGAACTGGCGAAAGAGGGCATCCGGGTCAATTCCCTGCGTCCCGGCCCCATCGAGACCGAAATCCATGCCAAGGGCGGCCAGCCGGACCGGCTCAAGGGGATGGCGGACAAGATCCCTCTCGGGCGCGCGGGCCAGCCCGAGGAAATTGCCGCCTCCGTGCTCTGGCTGCTGTCGGACGAGGCCAGCTACGTGACCGGCGCGTTCCTCGACGTCTCCGGCGGGCGCTGACGCCACCTGCCCCGGCGAGTCGCCGCCGTTATCTTCGCTCTGCCCGGAACCCCGGTGTCACTTGCGCGTTACGCAAAGGTCATATGGGTGGGCATCATGAAAGACCGCATCGATCCGCTGATCCGCGACCGCGCACCGTGGTTGTTCTCCGGCCGCCCCGGCACCCGGGCGGCCCACCGTATGCTCGACCGGCTTCTGAGCTACGACAAGACATTGCAGATCGCGGCGGCGGTGGAGACCATGCCCTCCGCCGAGATCATGCGCACGATGGGCGCCCTGCTCGCGCAGGAAGCCGTCTATCACGGGCAGGACAACATCCCCCGCCAGGGCGCGGCATTGATCGTCGCGAACCATCCGACGGGCATTGCCGACGGCATCATCCTGCACCACCTGCTGCAGCGCATCCGCCCGGATGCCTATTACTTCGCCAACCACGACATCCTGCGCGTCCTGCCGCAGATGGCGGACATGATCGCCCCGGTCGAATGGCGCAAGGAGCGGCGCAGCCATGGCAAGACGCGCGAGACCATGGCCTACACCCGCAAGGCCGTGGAGGCTGGACGGCTCGGCGTGATCTTCCCGTCCGGCAGGTTGGCGAAGCGGCGGGGATTGCGGCTGCACGAGCGGCCCTGGATGGGCTCGGCGGCGATGATCGCGCGCAAGTTCGACCTGCCGGTGATCCCGGTGAACATCCGGGCGCGCAATTCCGTGCTGTTCTACCTGTGCGACCTGATCCACCCGACCCTGCGCGACATCACCCTGTTCCACGAGACCCTGAACAAGGACCGTCAGCCGTTCGAGGTGACCGTGGGCGAGCCGATCTCTGCCTCCGCGCTGCCTGCCGACTCGGACGAGGCGATCCAGATACTCCGCCGCGCCACGCTGAGCCTCGGCGGGCGGCGCGAACCGGAGGTGTCGCTGGTGGACACCACACGGCTGCCGGGTTGGCTCAGGCGTCCGGCGGTGTGAGAGACGGTTCAGGTCTGAATACCGGGACGGGCTAGCGGCAGTAGCAGGCCAAACGTTACAATGCCATGACTGCAGGGCAACAACACCTCTGCCCCATATGGCTGCCGTCGACCATCACCGAAGTTGTGCTTCAACCGTGCCCATGTAAAAAGCCCCGGCACCGGGCCGGGGCTTGGATCTGCTCGAACGATCATACGCTCGGGGGTCACCCCTGCGTGCTGAGCACCGGGGCCACGATGACCGGCTCGTTCTCCGCCTCTTGCACGTCCGGACGGGACTGCGGGCGGTTGTTCACGTAGACGCCGAGGGGATCGGGACCGGTCAGCGTGTCGGGCCGCGCCACGGGCCGGAGCGAGCGGGCAAGACCCTTGCAATAGGGCTGGTCGCGGACCCATTCGCGCATGTCTTCGCGCTTCTTCGACGAATGGAACGGGCCCCAGTCCGCCGCCACGCCGCGCATCCCGGCGCTGATCACGCCATCGCGCGGCACGGTGCGGGCCATGATCCGCATGGCACAGCTCAGGTTGTCCTCCGGGTCCTTCAGCGCCGATCCGCTCTTGGCCTTGCAGCCGTAAAGCCGGGCGGTGCTCGGCAGGATCTGGGTCAGGCCATACCACAGCCCGCCCCCGCCGACCGCCGTCGGGCGGTAGGTGCTCTCGTGCTTGGCCAGCGTCGAGACGAGGCCGACCCAGAACTGCTCGCGCTGTTCCAGCGTGGCGGAGGGATAGGCCGGGCACCATTCCGCGATATCCTTGGGCACCGTGTGCGGCAGGGCCTTCGCATGGCTGCGCAGGCTCTGGACAATGGCGAGGGACCATGATGGTTTTCCACCATGCTTGTCCCAGCGGGCCTTGGGAATCACCACCGGCTTCCGCGCCTTGGGGCGAACGGACTGGAAGACGGCAAGTGTCGAATGTTCCGGAGCGGCGGCAGAAGCCGACCCGGCAGCAGCATCGGGCAGTGGGGTCTTGGCTGGTGTCGCCGTAACCGGTGTCGCCAGAAGCGCTATAATAAGGGCAGCACGCATCATGACCGGCGCAAACTGCATCAGCGCCGGGTTTCGATCAACAACCAGAATCAGCCATGGGTGGATTCTCGCCTATGAGCCGGATTTGGCGGCAAGTAAAGACATTGTCCACCGCGCCCGAACACTTTGTTTGCAAAGGGCAACAGAGCGCCAGCGCAATGCCGCAGGCGGGACCGGGAACCTCCCTCATGTTGCCCCGATTTGGCCCGGATTGCCGCGCAGACTGGGGGCATGTCGATGAACGAGTACCTGCCAGCCATGCGATCCTTGTCCAACAGATTCGCGCTCCGAAAGGCCGAGACCGAGACCCCGGTCCTGCGCCCGGTGTCGATCCAGCGCCACGTCGAGCCGCTGCGCCCGCGCATCGAGATCCCGGTCTGCGACCCCTCCCCCGCCTGGGCCGAGGCCCGGGCCTTGATCGAGCGCGGCCAGCATCTCGCCCGTCAGGACGAGTGGGAGACGCTCGGCCGCGAAATCTGCGAGGCCGACAAGGCCCATGCGATGACGCAAGGGCTACGGGCCACCGCCGCGCTGCTCGCGCAGGGGGCACGCAGCGACGCGCTGGAGGCCGGACGGACCGCTGCCGACCTCGCCGAGGCAGAGACCGCCCGGTCCATCATGGCCACGCTCGAGATCAACCGCGAAGAGATGCCGCAGTGTCCCGCCACCGCCTATATCGTGGCGATGGCGCATGTGGACATGGCCCGCGCCTGGGCCGGGGCGTCGCAACCCAAGGCACTGTCCGCCCCGCGCCGTGCCGCCTTCGAATGGCACATGAGTGCCGCCGCCCGACTGGCGGACGAGTACGATCCCTTCGAAATGCAATCGGCGCTCTGGGCCGCGGTCCGCTGCCAGGTTCTGGTCATCGACCCGATGCCGGCCCAACGCATCGCGGACGACTACGAGGACCTGATCGACCTCGAACCGCAGAACCCGGACCATTTGCGTGCCTTCGGGCGGGACCTGTTGCCGCGCAGCTTCGGCAATCGCGAGATGCTCGACCGCGAATCCCGCCGCACCGCGGCGCGCACCGCCGACATCTGGGGTGTCGGCGGCTATGCGTGGGTGCAGATGGGCGCGATCGAGCGTGATCCCGACGCGCTGCGCTGGCTGGACAGCGAGCTGTTTGCCGAGGGGCTGCATGATATCCTCGCGCGTCATCCGGAACAGGACATGGTCAACCGGCTCGCCGCCTTTTGCGGTCTGACCGCCTCCGCCGCCTCCGCGCCGGGCACCGTGCAGGCGCGGATATCCGACTGCTTCAACTGGATCGCGCAGGATTACCTGTACGAACTGCACCCGGCAGTCTGGGCCCATGCCCCCGCCCCCCGCCACGAGAGCACCGGCGAAATGAGCCACGACGAAATGGTCAAGCGGGGCCGCACCCGGGCGATTTCCGCGCTGGCCGAGCATTTTGCGCCGCTGCTCGACAACGGCCGCCGCCTGGTCTTCACGCCGGACGGGCTTAGGATGCCGCGCATGGGCTGAGCCTGCCTCTTGCTCACGGGAACCCAAGGGCCTAGAACCCGGGTCGATTGCGAGCCAAGGAGCGCCCCCATGCTGGATCACCTGTCTTATGAATCCCCCAAGCCCAAGGTCATCGCCGGGGCCAAGCATGATTGGGAACTGGTCATCGGCATGGAGGTACACGCGCAAGTGGCCTCCAAGGCGAAACTCTTCTCCGGGGCCTCGACGCAATTCGGCGCTGAACCGAACTCCAACGTGGCCTTCGTGGACGCGGCCATGCCGGGGATGCTGCCGGTCATCAACGAATTCTGCATCGAACAAGCGGTGCGCACGGGCCTTGGCCTGAAAGCGGCGATCAACCTGACCTCGGCCTTCGACCGCAAGAACTACTTCTATCCGGACCTGCCGCAGGGCTACCAGATTTCCCAGCTTTATCATCCGCTTGTGGGTGAAGGCGAGATCATCGTCGACATGGAGCCGGGCATCGCCCGCAAGGTGCGCATCGAGCGCATCCACGTCGAACAGGACGCGGGCAAGTCGATCCACGACATGGACCCGAACATGTCCTTCGTCGACCTGAACCGCACCGGCGTCGCGCTGATGGAGATCGTCTCGCGCCCTGACATTCGCGGCCCGGAAGAGGCGGCGGCCTATCTGGCCAAGCTGCGGCAGATCCTCCGCTACCTCGGCACCTGCGATGGCAACATGCAGAATGGCAACATGCGGGCCGACGTGAACGTCTCCGTCTGCCGTCCCGGTCAGTATGAGAAGTATCAGGAAACGCAGGACTTCTCGCATCTGGGCACGCGCTGCGAGATCAAGAACATGAACTCCATGCGCTTCATCCAGATGGCGATCGACTACGAGGCGCGGCGGCAGATTGCCATCCTCGAAGCCGGCGGCGAGATCGTGCAGGAGACGCGTCTGTATGACGCCGACAAGAACGAGACCCGCTCCATGCGATCGAAGGAAGAGGCGCATGATTACCGCTACTTCCCCGATCCGGACCTCCTGCCGCTCGAAATCGAGCAGGCCTGGGTGGACGACATCGCCGCCTCGCTTCCGGAGCTGCCGGACGCGAAAAAGGCAAGGTTCGTCAAGGACTTCGGCCTGTCCGAATACGACGCTTCCGTGCTGACCGCCGAGGTGGTGAACGCCGCCTATTTCGAGGAGGTCGCGGGGGCTGCGGGGGATGGCAAGCTGGCGGCGAACTGGGTCATCAACGAGCTGTTCGGGCGGCTGAAAAAGGAAGATCACTCCATCGAGGATAGCCCGGTAAGCCCGGCTCAACTCGCTGGAATCATTCGGCTTATCAAGTCCGATGCGATTTCCGGCAAGATCGCGAAGGACCTGTTCGAGATCGTCTTTACCGAAGGCGGCGATCCCGAGCAGATTGTCGAAGCGCGTGGCATGAAGCAGGTCACCGACACCGGAGCCATCGAGGCAGCGGTTGACGAGATCATCGCGGCAAACCCGGATCAGGTGGAAAAAGCCAAGCAAAACCCGAAGCTTGCGGGATGGTTCGTGGGTCAGGTGATGAAGGCCACGGGTGGCAAGGCAAACCCGAAGGCAGTGAATGACCTTGTTGCGAAGAAGCTGGCCGAGCAGGGTTAACGCTTTCGCGGCCGCCGCAAGCGGATGCCAAGATTAATACGACGCGCGGTTCGGTTAACGGGCCGCGCGTTGGCATATCTGGGGGCCTGATGCGCCGGAACCCACACCGGGTTAACGGAATTCAACCCCTGCCCCGCGCCGTTAACCAGGCAATCATCAGGATTCGGGCCGAGTTTCGTCAGATTTGGTTTTTTGGTATCGATACCATCGGGTCTGTCCCGCAAACCTCCGGAAAACATGGTTAACGACGCAAATTTCTGGGAATCTGTGAAGAGGACACTGAAGACGCGCCCGCCTGGCTGCTTTCCCAAAACTATCGACAAGACTAGCGCACTTCAGGACTCCAAACACAAAGGCCCCCGCGAACCCGAAGGTCGCGGGGGCCGGATGCGCGGGGCAGTCCGATCAGTTGCTGCCCGAAGTGGTGGTGTCCGACGCATCGCTGTCCGCGTCGCCGTCCATGTCGGCATCTTCTTCCGTCGCCGGGTCATTCTCCGGTGCAGGCGCGGCGTCCGACGTGGTGGTGTCGGTGGTCATACCAGTGTCGGTCTCCATCGGCTCATCGGCCATCAACTCGGCCATGAGGATGTCCCCGTCGACGCTTTCCACGCCGGATTCATCGAACTCGGGCGTGTTGCGCAGGTCCTCCTCGGAGACGTTCACCACGAGGAGGCGCTCCTCGGCGTTGAAGTCGAAGGCGCTGATCGGCAGGGCGACGGTGTATTCGCCAAGGCCGAGGAAACCGCCAATGCCAATCACGGCGCGGCCTTCGTCACCGCTCGGGCCACGCAGGACGTAGTCGATTTCGCCCACGTCCTCGCCATCGACACTTTGGACGTCGAGGCCGATGAACTGATCGACGGTCATTTCCGCGATGGTCATCGGCTCTTCGGCCATGGTCTCGTCCGCCATGGTGTCCGTGGCCATCGGTTCCGCGGCCGGTTCCATGGTGGTCGCCGCCGGATCGGCAGCAGGGTCCGCGGCGGTGGTGGTGTCCTGGGCCAGAGCCGGGGTGGTCAGAAGCGAAACGAGCGAGGCGCTCATCAGGAAGGTCTTGAAGGTCATGTCGTGTCCTTTCGATGATCTCTTGGATCGTGTCTGTGATGTCGTAAGAACCGAGAACATGGCGCGGGGGTTTCCGCCTATGCGGGAAAAAAGCCGGGAACCAAAGGCGAGGTCAGGCGTTCGCACGCGTGCACGAACAGAGCACAAAGGAGGCGGGGGCATGCAGAAGCTCTCGAAAACTTTCAGATGCTTAATGGCCATTCATGCCGGGCATCGGGAGACTGGACCTGCCGTCTTGCGTGCCGTCGCGTCACGATAGAAGACGATCCCGGCTGCGGACGTCACGGAACATGCAACATGCCCGCTCCGGCGGCAGCTTGCCCGATTTGACGGTGCGGGCACGCGCGTCACATTCAACTTCCCTTACGTAAGGAATCCCGGACTTCCCCGAATCTATACCATTTGGTAAGGTTTTTCTGTCGACGGCGTATTGAGCCGACATCGCCCGACCGATTTTCGAGGGCACACGATAAAATTTCGACAGGGGGATTTGATCCGTTTGTTTCTTCAGATCGGGGGGCGTGGCCGTATCGGCCCGCCCCCTTTTTACGCTCGGTTTCATGCGCGGCGACGGGCTGCCGCGCGATGCATCCCCTGTACGGAATGTGAAGCAAGCAAGGCATTTTTCGGGTCCTGCCCCCTGTAAACTTCGGGCGATTAGTCTACACTCTGGCCTCCGACTCGATAAGGTGTGGACCATGAGCAGATCAGACCCCTTCGGCTTTGACATGTCGGTCAAATCCGCCAAGAAGAAAAACCCGCGCGGGCGGCGGAGCATGTCCGGCGAACAGGAGACCTCCACCCGCGTGTGCGACCATGAGGGCTGCGAGGAACCCGGCAAGTTCCGCGCCCCGAAAGCGCCGGACGTGCTGGACGATTACTTCTGGTTCTGCCGCGAGCACGTGCGCGAATACAACGCCAAGTGGAGTTTCTTCGACGGCAAGACCGAGGCGGAAATGAACGCGCAGGAGAGCGCCGACAAGGTCTGGGAACGCAGGACGAAGGACTGGCGCGACCCGGAGGCGAAGGCCTGGGCGCGGCTCGGCATCGAGGACCCGCACCAGGTGCTGGGCGACAATGCCACGCGCAACCCGGGGCGGAACAAGCCGGGCGGCGGGCGCAAGCTGCCGCCGACGGAGCGCAAGGCTGTGGAGATCCTCGAGGTCGAGGACACGATGTCGAAGACGGAGATCCGCAAGGCCTACAAGAAGCTGATCAAGGTGCTGCACCCGGACATGAACGGCGGCGACCGGTCGCAGGAGGAGCAGCTGCAACAGGTGGTCTGGGCCTGGGACCAGATCAAGGATTCGCGCAGCTTCAAGTGAGGGTCGGGTCCGGAGCGGTCGGCAACAAACCGCGCCGCTGTCAGATTTCTCTGGACGCACACGCAGGGGTTGTTGTACCCTGATGCTAAAGAGCGGCAATTCCTCAACCGCTTGGCAAAAAATCCACTCACGGACGTGAGCGGGCGACCAGACCGGAGCACCGGCGCGGCGCCCGCTATTTTCGCCCCGGCGTCGGGGTGCGCTGCGGTCCTGTTTTCTTCTCTTTGAAAATACTCGAAAAAAGAGACTGCTTGCTCCGGGCGCGCGACAGGCATGTTGGCCATGCCGGTTTCCGTCGTCCGTAGGGTGGGTTTCCAACCCACCCCCGGATGTCACGCCGGGCGGAACACCAGCGAGACGCCGTTGATGCAATGCCGCTTGCCCGTGGGTTTTGGGCCGTCGTCGAAGATGTGCCCGAGGTGCGAGCCGCAGCGACGGCAGTGGCACTCGGTGCGGGAGCCGAAGAGGCCCGGGTCCGGCTTCGTCTCGACGGCATTGGGCAGGGCCTGCCAGAACGACGGCCAGCCGGTGCCGCTGTCGAACTTGGTCTTCGACGGATAGAGCGGCAGCTCGCAACCGCGGCAGAGGAAGGTTCCGGCGCGCTTCTCGTCATTGAGCGGCGAGGTGAAGGCGCGCTCGGTGCCCTCCTCGCGCATGACGTTGTATTGCAGCGGAGTCAGCATGGCCTTCCACTGCGCCTTGGTCCGCGTCACCTCGAAGGCGGCGGCGGGTTTCGGTGTCGCGGCGAAGCCGAGGGCGGCCAGGCCGGCGAGGAAAGGTCGGCGGTTCATGGGTCTCCTCCTTGATGTCCTTGGAAGATGCGCCCCCGGCGCCGGTCTGGCAATCCGGGGGCGGTGCACGATTGCGCGAGACAAACAGAATACTCGTGACGAACAGTCGCTGCGATACGAGGGAAAGGCCCCGCGCTTGCGGCACAAGGGCGCCGGAGAACAGGGGGCTGACCCCGGCGCTCGGTCGCGGGCGACTGGGATGTGCAGCCCGCGCCAATCCCGCCTCTTACTGGGCGGGCAGAAGAACGCGGTCGATGACGTGGATCACGCCGTTCGATTGGCGCACGTCGGCGATGGTCACGGTGGCCGCGCGTCCGTTCTCATCGGTCAGGGTGATCTTGTTGCCCTTCATCTGCGCCTGCAGGGTGCAACCGCCGACGGTGGGCACCGGGTGCATGCCGCCGTCATCGGCAATCATTCCGGCGATGGCGTCGGACATGGCATTCGCGGCCACGACGTGACAGGTGAGGATCTTGGCCAGCTGCGCCTTGTGTTCCGGCATCAGCAGCTGGGCCAGGCTCTCGTCGGAGATCTTGTCGAAGGCGGCATCGGTCGGTGCGAAGACGGTGAACGGCCCTTCGGAGTTCAGCGTGTCGACGAGACCCGCGGCCTTGACGGCGGCGACGAGGGTTTCGTGGTCCTTCGAATTGACCGCATTCTCGACGATGGTCTTGTTCTCGTACATCGGCGCACCGCCGACCATGGGATTGGCGGCGAATGCCGCGGTGGCCACGAGAGCAGCGCTTGCGGTGTAGGCGAGAAGTGTCAGGCGAGTCATGGGGTGTCCTCCCGGATTGTTCATCCCGAGCCGGTATTGGCTTGGGTCGTTCAGAGACACGGAGCATCTGAGACGGGAGTTTCAGGGGGTCTGACTTTTTTTCGATCACGGGTGCGTGAGCGCTTCGGGAGGGTGAGCAAGGTATTGGACCTAAACTCTGCTCACCCTCTCCCGCGGCCTGGCTGTCACCCCCGGATGGCCAGCGGCCCGGTGGCGAGGATCGGCCCGGTCGGCGCACCGGAGGGCGAGCCGCCCAGCGGTTCGAGCGAGAGCGCCACCGTGGTTCCGGAGGTCATCAGCGGCACCAGCGCCTCGGGCACCGGGATCTGCGTCAGCCCCACCTCCTGCATCAGGCCCACCGACACCGGCGCACTGTCCGGGCCCGGGATCACCCAGATCTCCACGGAGCTATCCTGCGGATAGTCCCCGGCATCGCGGCGCAGCATGAAGGTGCCGCTGTCCGGCGCCCAATGCGCCAGCATCACGTAGCCCTGCTCCTCTGCCACGAGGTCGGCATAGAGATGCGGCTCCGGCGTCAGGTCGAGCATGCCGGAGGTGTAGACCCCCCAGGTCACCGCCGCACCGAGCACGGCGCCGGCCGCATAAGGCCAGAGCTGCTGCCAGAACGGCTTTTTCTTCTCGCGGCCGAACGCGGCGGCCTCGATGCGGCGCCAGAGCGCCGGTGGCGGCGGCACCTCTTCGAGGCTGTCGGTGAAAGTCGTGAAATAGGCGGCCCAGGCCGCCACGTCCTGTTCGAGATCGGGTTCGTCCCGCAGACGCGCCTCGAAGGCGCGGCGCTCGTCTTCAGGCAGCAGGCCCAGCACGTATTCCGCCGCCGCCGCTTCCCAGACTCCCGGCAGGTCGGTCTGATCCAAATCGCTCATCCGCCCAGGCACTCCCGCAGTTGCATGAGACTGCGGCGCAGCCAGGTCCGCACGGTGTTCAGCTTCACCCCGGTCGCCGCCGCGATGTCCGCATAGGTATGGCCGTCAAGATAGGCCCCGCGCACCATCTCCGCCCGGTCCGGCGGCAGTTCGGCCAGGCATTGCTGCAGCAGACGCGCCTCGTCACGGGCCACCGCCTGCGCCTCCGGTCCCGGCTCCGGCGCGCTGAGGCGTTCGGCGAGATCGCCGATGTCGCTCTGCTGTCCGCGCGCGGCGCGGCGGCGCAGCCGGTCGATGGCGGCGTTCCTCGTGACGGTGATGAGCCAGGTCATGGGCGAGTATCCATTAGCACGGTATTGTCCCGCCCGGTCCCAGATCCGCAGGAACACCTCCTGCAGGACTTCCTCGGCGAGCGCGTCCTGCCTCAACACACGCAGCGCGACGCCAAAGAGTTTCGGGGAGGTGCGCGAATAGAGCGCGGCAAAGGCCTTGCGGTCGCCCATCGCGATGCGGGCGATCAGCGCCTCGAGCTCCTCCTGGGGTGTCATCGTCCGCGCCGTCTCCTGTCGCCTTCCCTGCCCAAGATGGCACGATGGGCCGGGGTTGCAAGATCATCTTTGCCCAGGCGCGCCGAAGACAGGCGCACGCGCCCCTCTTGCCTCTCCCCGGCTTTTGATGCACCACGGGCCGGACAGACGCCGGTGAAAGAAGGACGGGACCAAAGATGGCCAGTGGTGAGATCGACATCAACGCGAAACCGACCGAGGAAATTTCGGTTCGTGAGGTCTTTGGCATCGACACCGACATGATCGTGCACGGTTTTGCGGACGCCACGGACCGGGTGCCGGACATCGATTCGACCTACAAGTTCGACCCGGACACGACGCTCGCCATCCTTGCCGGTTTCCGCAACAACCGCCGCGTGATGATCCAGGGCTACCACGGCACCGGCAAGTCGACCCATATCGAGCAGGTGGCGGCGCGGCTGAACTGGCCTGCGGTGCGGGTGAACCTCGACAGCCACATCAGCCGGATCGACCTGATCGGCAAGGACGCCATCAAGCTGGTCGATGGCAAGCAGGTGACGGAGTTCCAGGAAGGCATCCTGCCCTGGGCGCTGCGCACGCCGACCGCCATCGTCTTCGACGAATACGACGCGGGCCGCGCGGATGTGATGTTCGTGATCCAGCGGGTGCTGGAGACCGACGGCAAACTGACCCTTCTGGACCAGAACAAGGTCATCACACCGCACAAGTATTTCCGCATCTTCGCCACTGCGAACACGGTCGGCCTCGGCGATACGACGGGCCTCTATCACGGCACCCAGCAGATCAACCAGGGCCAGATGGACCGCTGGTCGCTGGTGGCGACGCTGAACTACCTCAGCATCGACGCCGAGACCTCCATCGTCCTGTCTAAGGCGCCGCATTACAACAATGAGAAGGGCCGCAAGACCATCCGCCAGATGGTCACCGTCGCGGACTTCACCCGCCGCGCCTTCATGAACGGCGAGCTGTCGACCGTGATGTCGCCCCGGACGGTGATTGCCTGGGCGCAGAACGCCGAGATCTTCCGCAACATCGGCTATGCCTTCCGCCTGTCGTTCCTGAACAAATGCGACGAGCTGGAGCGCTCCACCGTGGCGGAGTTCTACCAGCGCTGCTTCGACGAGGAACTGCCGGAGAGCGCGGCGAGCCTGAGCCTGGGGTGATCGGCCTTCGCATTGACATCGCAGAGCGCCCCTTCGGGGGCGTTTTTGTTTGCACGAAGAGGAATGCGACATGACCTTGTCCATGACGTTGCGGCGGTTCGCGCTGGAGGAAGCGCCGGAAGAACCCGGCGATGACGCGGCGGAGTTTGCTCTGGGGCTGTCCGGGCTGAAATTGCTCGAGGGGCCGGAGGTCCTGCATTTCTTCGAGGGCTGGCATGTGGTGCATTACCTGTCCGCCGGGACTGCCGGGGAGACGGAGCTGCCCGCCGGGTTCCTGCTGGGCGGTGAGGCCTGGCATGAGATCCATCCCGAAGAGGCGCCGCCCCGGGTGCTCGGGCCGGAGGAGGTCAGGGCGGTTGCGGCGCATCTGTCCGCCCTGCCCCATGCGCTGCTCGACGACCGGCTGGCCGCCCTGCGGGGCGAGTCGGAGATCTATCATCGGCCGGAGTCGGACGAGGAGAACGGGCTGGTGCGCGGGGCTTTCGGCACGATCCGGGATTTCATGACGGCAGCCGCAGAGGCGGATCAGGCGGTTCTGCTGACCCTCACGTAAGCCCTCCTGTGGGGAGAAAATTTTGCCGGAACAAGATTTTGTTCGGGGGCTTTGCCCCCGGAGCCCCAGATATTTTTGGACCAAAGAAGACGGACGGGCGCCCGGGGCCGCCCCTGTGGATTTCATGACACTTTTGTGAAAAGTTTCCAAGTTGGTTAACGAAATGGCAGAACATTTGATGTACCGTCCAAAATATGGGCGGTTTGAAAACATACCTTCTGAGCCTCCTGGTGCTCGTGATCGGCGCGGTGACGCCCGCCTTGGCGCTGCCGAACACGGTCCGCGAACAGACCGAAAGTTTCGCCTCCTGCCTGGGACGCTATTCCGCCACGATGGAGCATGAATGGCTGCTGGGCCGGGACGGGATGGAGGCGCGGGAGCGGCGGGCGCTGTTCGAGACGTTGCTCGAGGCCATCACCCCCGACGCCCGCGCCGCGGGATTGGACGGGCCACAGGTGCTGCACATTCGGATCGAGGCGAAGATGACGCAGGCACGACTGCTGAGCACCGCGCATTTCGACCTAGACCCGCGCCGGGCGCGTTATGCCCGGATCACGGCGGAGCGGCTGATGAGCACCTGCCAGCAGATGGTGCTGGGCTGAGGCGCCAAAGGTGGCGGGACACCGCCTTGTGATCGGCCAGCCTTTGCCGACCAGGGGTGATCCGGTTTTCCTTGCCCTGCCCGGCATGGTACTCTGCCGCCAATACCCGCGGTCCGACGGGTTTCCCAAAAGGCAGGATACGAGACATGATGACACGACTGATCCCGGCCACCCTGGCCCTGTTTGCCGCGATGGCGCCGCTGTCGCTGGCCGCTGCTGCCGAGGGTGCGCGGCTGAGCGCCGACGATTTCCTCGCCAAGGTCAACAAGACCGCCGAGAGCGCGGGCAAGGCGCAGGCGCCGGTGGCCTGCGCTGGCCTCGTCGCCGCGCTGCGCATCGCCGCGCCGGACGGCTCGAACGCCAAGGACACCTTCCGCACGCTGGAGGAGGAGATGGTCTTCTACGCCATGATGACGCGCCGCGAGGCCGCGGGCGAGGAACAGCAGGCGGCGATGGATTTCACCGTGCCGCTGGTCCAGAAGGTCAGCGCGGTCTACCTCGAACGCTTCCAGCAGAACAAGGAGGCGGACGGCAAGCTGCTCGACAGCGCGGTGCGCACGAACTTCGGCTTCTGCGAGAAGATGCGCGACGAGATGAAGGCGGCGCTGGAGCAGTAGGGCGTCGCACCGGATCAGTCGTTGGCGAACCCCGGGGGAACGCGGCGTGCGGGGCTGTCGATGACGGCGTAGACGCCGCGGCGTTCCATGATCGCGCCGGACCGCAGCGGACAGGTCGGAAAAATGATCACCGACGCAAGAGCATTCAGCCCCCGGCGTCGGTCGTAGGGAGCCGTGAACCGGTTCATCGCATCGACCCGTGAGAGCGGCTCCTTGAGCGAAACCCGCTGCAGTACCAGCGCCGTGGTGCCGGGAGGAATCGGCCGCAGGGCGTGATCTCATTTTTCCAAGGCCGCACCGAAGTCGTCATGAACCCAGGTCGTTTCGACGGGCGTTCCCTCCTTCGGGTCCACGAAAGTGACTTTGGAGTTGAAATGCCTGTCGGCGTAGGTGCAGAAGGTCTGCTCCGAGGCGTTGGTCAATTCCGCCTCGATGCGTCCCGGTTCGGTAAAGCGCAGGATCCGGAGAGAGACGACCGGCGCGATGTCCGCCTGTGTTTCGGCCCGGTTGGCTTCGAAGCGCTCCGAGTTGTAGGGCTCCGTGCCATCGCAACCCATCGCCAGTCCGCAAAGCAGGAGCACTCCCACTCCCTGCCATATCCGCATCGCCGCCTCCCACCCAACCAACCGGCCCGGTGATCCGGGCACGAAATTCCCGCCGCTCCCCCTTGCCAAAGGGCCGCGTCCGGGGGAAACGTGGCATATGAGCAAGCCCACCGACAACCCCGCCGATCCGTTCAAGAAGGCCCTCGCCGAGGCCACCAAGGTGATGGCCGATGACCCGGAACTGACGGTGTCCTATACCGTCGACCCGTCCGGCGTCAGCGGAGATGCCATGCGCCTGCCGCAGGTCTCGCGGCGGATGACGCGGGAGGAGGTGCTGCTGGCGCGGGGCACGGCGGATGCGCTGGCGCTGTACCGGCGGTATCACGATGCCGGGACGCACACCCGTTATGCCCCGCCGGGGGACATGGCGCGGGAGCTTTACGAGGCGATGGAGACGGCGCGTTGCGAGGCGATGGGCGCGCGGGACATGCCGGGCACCGCCGGCAACATCGACGCCAAGATCGGCGCTGAAGCGGTGCGGCGTGGCTATGGCCAGATCAAGGCGGCGACGGAGGCCCCCCTGCCGGTGGCGGCGGGCTACCTGATCCGGCATCTGGCCACCGGGCGCGATCTGCCGCCGGAAGCGGCGAACGTGATGAACCTCTGGCGCGACTTCATGGAGAAGCAGGCCGGGGAGACGCTGGAAAATCTCGACGACGTGCTGAACGACCAGTCTGCCTTTGCCCGGCTGGCCCGGCAGATGATTTCCGATCTTGGCTATGGCGACCAGCTTGGCGACGATCCCGACAGCGAGGATGACGAGGCCGAGGACGAGGGCCAGGAGGACGGGCAGGACGACGAGGAACAGCCCGACCAGTCCGGGGACGACGACGACAGCGGCGAGGAGGCGGACGCCTCCCCGGAGCAGTCGCAGGACGAGACCATGGACCCGAGCCAGGCGCAGGTCTCGATGGACGACGCCGCCGATCAGGAGCTTGGCGACGAGACGGAGATGCCGGAAGGCGAAGCCCCGCTGGATCCACCGCCCCCCGCGCCCTTCTCGGAGGCCGATCCGGATTACAAGGTGTATTCCACCGAGCACGACGAGGAGATCCTCGCTGAGGACCTGGCGGAACCTGCGGAGCTGGAGCGGCTGCGGGCTTACCTCGACCAGCAGCTGGAGCCCTTGAAGGGCGCGGTGTCACGGCTGGCGAACAAGCTGCAGCGCCGCCTGCAGGCGCAGCAGAACCGCTCCTGGGAATTCGACCGGGAGGAGGGCATCCTCGATGCGGGCCGTCTGGCGCGGGTGGTGGCGAACCCGACGACGCCGCTCAGTTTCAAGGTCGAGAAGGACACGGAGTTCCGCGATACGGTGGTGACGCTGCTGCTCGACAACTCCGGCTCCATGCGCGGGCGGCCGATCTCGATTGCGGCAATCTGCGCCGATGTGCTGGCGCGGACGCTGGAGCGCTGCAACGTGAAGGTCGAGATCCTCGGCTTCACCACGCGGGCGTGGAAGGGCGGACAGGCACGCGAAGCCTGGCTGAACGCGGGGCGCGAACAGCAACCGGGACGGCTCAACGACCTGCGGCACATCATCTACAAGGGTGCGGATGCGCCCTGGCGGCGGACGCGGGACAACCTCGGCCTGATGATGAAGGAAGGGTTGCTCAAGGAGAACATCGACGGTGAGGCGCTGGAATGGGCGCATCGGCGGATGGCGGGACGACCCGAGGCGCGGAAGATCCTCATGGTGATTTCCGACGGGGCGCCGGTCGATGACAGCACGCTGTCGGTGAACCCAGCGAACTACCTCGAGAAGCACCTGCGCGACGTGATCGCCATGGTGGAGAAGCGCAAGCAGGTGGAATTGCTGGCCATCGGCATCGGCCATGACGTGACGCGGTACTATGACCGCGCGGTGACGATCACCGATGTCGAGCAACTGGCCGGGGCGATGACCGAGCAGCTCGCGTCGCTTTTCGACAGCGATCCGCGGGCGCGGGCGCGGGTCATGGGGATCAAGCGCAGCGCGTGAGGGGTTTCGGCTTGCCTTCGGC